>JBEDNE010000143.1:0-7577 GCA_041170745.1 Pseudomonadota bacterium | reverse complement strand
GGAATCACACTGTCCAGCGTCGCTTGGCGAACCCCTTGAGCGGCCGCCGCGCTGCGGAGCGTTTGTCGAAAGGCTGAAAAGCCGTCAGGTGTTTCATCCTCTATCTGCGCCAAAGCGGCGCCCGAATTGACCGAGGCCATGGGAATCATTCCCGCTAAACCAAGGAAAAGACACGCTATACCCTGTTTGAAACGCCAACGCTGCATCGCCACAAACTGGCAGAATAGCAGGCGAATGCAAGTCAGACTGTCTCGGCCCTTGCACGGCAGGCCGCCTCGCGGCTAAAGGCCACTCCCAGACGGACAGGTGGCCGAGTGGTTTAAGGCTCTGGTCTTGAAAACCAGCGTGGGTGCAAGCCCACCGTGGGTTCGAATCCCACCCTGTCCGCCACATGAATTTAGGCTAGGCGCCAAGCCATCCCGCCGTTTGCGCCAGCACCCAAAGTCCAATCACCAGAAACAGCGCGGCGGCCACGCGGCGCACGGCATTGAGCGGGATGCGTTTGAGCAGTTCATGCCCCAGAAAAACGGCGGGCACATTGGCAATCATCATGCCCAAGGTTGTGCCAAAGGTAACAGGCACCACATCGTAAAAGCGCGCGCCGAGGGCAATGGTGGCGACTTGTGTCTTATCCCCCATTTCGACCAAGAAAAACGCAATGACCGTAGTGATAAACGCTCCAAAGCGGGCGGGCTTTGCCTCATCCTCATCCATCTTGTCGGGGATCAGCGTCCATGCCGCCATCGCAATGAAAGAGGCCGCAATGGCGTAACGAAACCATTGCCCATCAAGAAGGGCTGCTACGTGTGACCCAAGCAGCGCCGCTAAGAAATGATTGGCAAGTGTTGCCAGGAAAATGCCGAACACAATCGGCAGCGGCTTTTGAAAACGTGTTGCCAACAATATGGCAAGCAACTGGGTCTTATCGCCTATTTCGGCCAGAGTGACGACAGCGGTGGAGGTAAACAAGGCATCCATCATGCGGTCTTCGCTTTCACGTGGCTTTAAGATTGAGGGGCTTCAACAGCCAGATGGGCAATTTCCGGCATGGCGCACAGCCTTTGGCGCACCATATCAGCGGTAAATGCCCTGTCGCCCGCCGTTTCCGACGTCCTGGCCGTCAGCCCTAACCTGTTTAGATATCAACCACAATCTTTCCAAAATGGGCATTGGCAGCCTGATGACGGAACGCATCGGCCAATTGGGCGAGCGGAAAATGCTGGTCGAGCACAGGCTTGATATCATTGGCCTCAATTGCGGCGATCATATCCAGCTGTTGCTGGCGGCTGCCGACAGTCAGGCCAATAACGCGCAGTTGCTTAGCCATCAACATGGCCGTTGCCACAGGGCCTCCAAAGCCCGCAAGCACACCGATTAAGGCAATATGCCCGCCATTGCGGGCCGCCACCATCGACTGATCCAGCGTGCCAGAGCCACCGACCTCAATGACATGGTCAACACCACGCCCGCCTGTTAGCTCTTGCACCTTGGCGCCCCAATTGGGCACCTGCTTATAATTGATCAGATGATCCGCCCCCAAGGCCTTCATCCGCGCCAGTTTTTCATCGGAGGAAGATGTGGCGATGACAGTCGCCCCCATGATTTTTGCAAATTGCAAGGCAAAGACAGAAACCCCGCCTGTCCCCTGCACTAGCACGCTGGCCCCCGCCTTGATCTGCCCATCCACCACCAAGGCGCGCCATGCCGTCAGGCCGGCGCAGGTCAATGTCGCGGCCTCCGCGGCGGAATAGCCCTTTGGAACGGGCGTAAACCACGTGACAGGCGCCGTGATCAATTCGCGCGCATAGCCGTCAATTCCATCGCCCGGCACGCGCGTGAAGGCGGTTGACGGCGGTGTGCCATCCAACCAATCGGGAAAGAAGGTGGACACGACAAGATCGCCCAGTTGATACTCCGTCACCCCTGCCCCAATCGCAACAACTTCGCCTGCACCGTCAGACATGGGGATGCGCCCATCAGCACAGGGCAACATTCCGGAAACCACAGCAAAATCATGATAGTTTAGCGAGCTGGCACGGATCCGCACGGTTATCTCACCGGGGCCAGGGGCTACAGGATCTGGCAAGTCGACCAGTCGCAAATTCTCAAGTGATGCTGGTAAGCTGATCTGAATGGCCTTCATCTTATCGTCTCCTGTGCGACTCATGTGGCTTTGCACTTGACGGAAACGTCAACCAATAGGAAGCTCAACACCAGACAAAAATAGGGCGGCATTGATCTGCCGGCCCGACACGCAAAGGAGAGACTATGCGGGACCGCCGGAGGCAACCGAATGACCATGCTTGAGGGCATCCGCATTATTGATCTCTCAACGGTGATTTTTGGTCCCTATGCCACGCAAATGCTGGCGGATTTGGGGGCTGAGGTCATCAAGATTGAAAGCCCAGCGGGCGATACGCCGCGCTATATGGGGCAGTTCAAAAACACGCCCTATATGGGCGGCACGCATTTGACCGTGAACCGCGGTAAAAAATCTGCGGTGCTGGATCTGAAAACGCCCGAAGACGCGGATGTTCTCAGTAAGCTGATCGAAACCGCGGATGTGTTCGTCCACAATATCCGTGCGCGGGCCATCCATAAGCTGGGCTTTGGCTATGAGGATGTGAAGGCGATCAAGCCTGATATCATCTACGCGCATTTCACGGGCTTTAGCCAAGATGGGCCGTGGAAAGATTGGCCCGCCTATGATGATGTTATTCAGGCGGCAACGGGCACCACATCTTTGCTGTCGCGCGTTGATGGCAATCCGGCGCCGCGCTATTTGCCGTCGCTCATTGCGGACAAAGTTTCGGGCACTTATGGCGCACAGGCGCTGCTGGTGGCTTTGATCCACAAATTGCGCACGGGCGAAGGCCAACATGTCGAGGTGCCGATGCTCGATTGTTTTGCCAATTTCATGCTGACAGAACATCTGCAAGACGCCGTGTTTGAGCCGCCGATTGGCCCGCCCGGCTATCCGCGCCAGCTGGATCCCGCCCGCCAGCCCTTCCCCACAGCCGATGGGCATATTGTGATTGTGCCCTATACCGATGCAAAGATTGTTAGGCTCTTTGAGCTGCTTGAGGATAGCGACTTCCTGACTAAGCCGCCCTTTGACACGCCCATGGGCCGGTTCCAGAATATGACACCCATTTATGCGCGCATTGGCGAATTGACGCCCAAGAAAACAAGCGCGCAATGGATCGCCCTTTTGAATGAAAATGATTTTCCAGCCATGCCTGTCGCTGATTTGGCTGAGGTTTTCGACAATCCTCACCTCAAGGCCACAGGCTTTTTCCAGCTTGCCGAACACCCGAGCGAAGGAATGATCCGCCAGATGCGTCCCCCGGTGCGCTATTCGGCAGACCCTCATCGCCCAATTGGCTTTGCGCCCAAGCTCGGCGAACACACCGATGAGATTAAACAAGGGGTAAAAGGCTAATGCTGACCAAAGGCGATGATTATCCGATCCACCAAACCCCTGAGCCCATTGCCTATTCTGGGACAGATCGGAATTTTTACGATCGGTATTTCTTCAATGGCTATAGCGCGGATGGCAGCAACTTCTTTGCCATAGCCTTTGGCGTTTACCCGCACCTCAACGTGGCGGACGCCCATTTTTCCTGCATCCGTGGCGATACACAGCATTGCCTGCACGCATCGCGCCTGTTGGATATGGAGCGGATGGACCTGAGCGTCGGGCCCATCCAAATTGAGATATTAGAGCCGCTGAAACGGCTGCGCGTCGTGATTGATCAACAAGATGGCATTTCCGCAGACCTAAGCTTCACAGGCCGCGCCTTTCCTGTTGAAGAACCGCGGTTCACGCGCCGCATTGGGCCACGCACCTTCATGGATTATACGCGCCTCACCCAAAACGGCCATTGGCAGGGCTGGATTGAAGTGGATGGTGTGCGCACTGATGTTTCGGGCGCGATTGGCACGCGGGACCGGAGCTGGGGCATTCGCCCGATTGGCGCCAGCGACCCGCAGCCAACCGTTCCCCAAATGGTTCCCCAATTTTATTGGATGTGGAGCCCCGTCAATTTTGGCGACACCAGCCTTTATTTCCACATCAATGCCGACCAATATGGCAGGCCGTGGAACACGCGTCTGGCGTTTGTGCCCGATGGCGCTGAGCCAGAGGCGATGCTGGAGACCGAGGATTGCCATCTCGACGTTGAGCTAAAGCCCGGCTGGCGTCACGCCGCCGCAGCCGAACTTTCTGCTGCTTTGCCGGATGGGCGGATATTGGAAGCCCGGTTTGAGCCCGGCACGCCCTTTTTGATGCGGGGGCTGGGCTATGGCCATCCAGACTGGACTCATGGGGGCTGGAAAGGCCCGTTGGTGGTTGAGCGCGAGGATATTGACTTGGCGAGCATTACCGCTGGGCGCGCTGACCATTTACATATTCAGGCGATTTCTAAGGTACATCTCACGCTTGATGGTAAGACGGAGACAGGCATCGGGATTTTGGAACAGCTGATCCTCGGCGCCTTTGACCCCTTGGGCCTGACGAGCATTTTCAATGACTGATCGGGTTCTCGCGCTGGCCGAGTTTACGGCAGATTGGTTGACGGACTGCCTGTCCCGTGCTGGTTCCCCTACCCGCGTAACAGGCTTTACCGCCCAACCCATTGGCACAGGGCAAGTGGGCGCGACTTATCGTCTGACATTGGACTATGATCCTGCCTGTCCCGCTGGCCCGCCGACACTGGTCGCAAAGCTGCCGTCGAACGATCCCTTAAGCCGCGCGACGGGCAAAACGCATATGACCTATATTCGCGAGAGCCGATTTTATCAGCTCTTCGCAGGCAAGCGGCCGATGGCGGTGCCCGACCATCTCTACATCGCCTTTGATGACGATAGCCATGATTTCACGCTGCTGATGCATGATCTGCCGCGCCATGTGCCGGGCAATCAATTGGCGGTCCCCAGCCTGCAAGAAGCGCAATGGGCAATGGACGCGGCTGCCTCCATCCATGCCGCGTGGTGGGGCGACCCCATTCTTGACACTTATGATTGGCTCAATGGCACCAAGGCGGTGCCCCCGCCGCTCGATGGTGAGGCGCTTTATGCGATGTTCTGGCCTGCCTTTTGTGACCGCTATGGGGGCCGTGTCACGCCCGCGATGCGCGAGGTGGGTGATGCCTATCTCGGCCATATCAAGCAGTGGACAGACAGCCGGGCGGGCCCGCGTTGCCTGACGCATAATGATTTTCGGCCTGATAATATGCTGTTTGACCCTGCCGATACTGCCAAGCCCATTGTCATTGTCGATTGGCAAACAGTGGGTGTGGGTGAAGGCGCCAGCGACATTGCCTATTATCTGGGAACCGCAATGGACCCGGCCACGCGCCTGGACATGGAAAAGACGCTGATTGCCCGGTATCAGGCAGCGCTAGAGCGCTATGGCGTGCCACAGGCGGATTTGGCTGGCCAATGGGACGCGTATCGCGCCGCCTCCTTCTCCGGCATGATGATGGGCGTAACAGCGGCTATGGTCGTCCAACAGACTGACCGGGGCGACGCAATGTTCCTCACCATGGCAGATCGCTCTGCCCATATGGTCTTGGATCACCGCGCGGTGGCACTGGCCTTTTAGCCTGCCACCGCGCGACCGATTTACTCCATTTCCAAGATAACGGCGTCGACGGCCAGACTTTCCCCTGCACTCGCGTGCAACTGTTTGACCACGCCCGATTTCTCGGCGCGCAGGATGTTTTCCATCTTCATCGCTTCCACAATGGCAAGCGGCTGGCCTGCTTCCACCTTGTCCCCCGCTGCCACGTGAATGGCCGTGACCAGACCCGGCATCGGGCAGAGCAGGAAGCGCGACATATCTGGCGGCACCTTCTCAATCATATGCGCCGCCAAAGGCGCGATATGACCGGGCAGGCAGGTGACCTTGTGGATTGCGCCGCGCGTGGTCATCGTAAAGCCTGTGCGCGTCTTGGAAACCTTAATGGCCAATTCCTGCCCAGCTACATCGGCAATCACCAGCCGATCGCCGGGCGTATATTCCAGCGACACGTCCAGTTCTGCACCATCGACCAGCAGGGCATCTTCGCTCACCAGCACTTCAAAGCTATGGCCGGCAAGACTGACCTGCCAACATTCGGCGGGCTCCAGATCATCGCCCAATTGCCCATCAATATGAAGCGCCCGATCGGCATTGGCGCAGGCCATGAAGCCCGCAATCCCGGCCAATGTCCGCACCAGATCGTCTGACGTAGCCGCCCCGGTAAATCCATCGGGATATTCCTCAGCAATAAAGCCCGTCGTCAGCTCGCCTGAGCGGAAGCGCGGATGCTGCATAATCGCCGAGAGAAAATCGATATTATGGCCCAGGCCTTCCAGCTCAAAGCGATCAAGAGCCGCCACTTGGCGATCCGCCGCTTCATCGCGCGTTTTGCCCCAAGTGATCAGCTTTGCGATCATGGGGTCATAAAACATCGAGACTTCGCCGCCATCCATGACGCCGTCGTCCACGCGCACGCCGTTGGTGCCGCGAATGGGGTCACCAGTCCATCCCGCAACGGGAGGATGATAACGCGAGATGCGGCCTGTTGACGGCAGAAACCCGCGATACGGGTCTTCCGCATAAACGCGGTTCTCAATCGCCCAGCCATCAATCTTCACATCCGCCTGCGTCAGGCTGAGCTTTTCGCCTGCCGCCACGCGGATCATCTGTTCCACCAGATCGACGCCGGTAATCGCTTCGGTCACGGGGTGTTCGACCTGAAGCCGGGTATTCATTTCAAGGAAATAGAAGCTCTTGCCGCTGGGGTCCGCGCCAGAGACAATCAGTTCAACTGTCCCCGCGCTATAATAGCCCACGGCCTTTGCCAGCGCGACGCACTGCTCGCCCATCGCCTTGCGCATCTCAGGGGTCACAAAGGGCGATGGGGCTTCCTCCACCACTTTTTGGTGGCGACGTTGGATCGAGCATTCACGCTCATTCAGATACAGCACATTGCCATGCTGATCGCCCAAAATCTGAATTTCAATGTGGCGTGGGTTGAGAATAAATTTCTCAATAAATACGCGGTCATCGCCAAAGCTGTTCAGCCCTTCGCGCTTCACCGCGTCAAAGCCCTCGCGCACGTCCTGCTCATTATAGGCAAGCCGCATCCCCTTGCCGCCGCCGCCCGCCGAGGCTTTCATCATCACGGGATAGCCAATCTCATTCGAGATGCGCACCGCGTGCTCGGTATCTTCAATTTCGCCCACAAAGCCGGGAACGACGTTGACGCCGGCTTCCTTTGCCAGTTTCTTGGACTCAATCTTGTCGCCCATGGCGGCAATGGCATTGACCGGCGGGCCAATGAAGGCGATGTTCTCTGCCGCCAAAGCCTCGGCAAAGCTCGTCCGTTCCGACAAAAAGCCATAGCCGGGGTGGACGGCTTCCGCGCCCGTCGCCTTGCACGCGGCAATGATCTTATCGGCAATCAGATAGCTTTGCGCCGCGGGAGACGGGCCAATATGCACCGCTTCATCCGCCATTTGCACAAAGGGTGCGCGTGCATCGGCATCGGAATAGACAGCAACGGTTTGAATGCCCATGCGCTTTGCCG
>JBEDNE010000142.1:0-6793 GCA_041170745.1 Pseudomonadota bacterium | reverse complement strand
GTCACTTCCGTCAATGGCGCCTCCTTTGTGTTGGGGCCTTCCATTGGTGTGGGCTTATATGAAATTTGGGGGCCGTTGCCCTATTATCTGTCCGCAGGCATTTTGGCGCTGCTGGTCGTTTATGTTGCAGCGCGGATCAAGCCAATTGACCATAATGCGGCCAGTGCCCGCGACGCTTGATCAGCATAGCTGATCTGAGTCTCCTCAAAAAACCAAAAAAAAGGCCGGTCCCAAAGGGCCGGCCTATAAAAGTTTGTATAGGAGAGGATGCCTGAAAGGCAGGTTCTATTTGCGGTGCAGCATCTTTTTGTGCAAGTGCGAAATAACAAATCGTGATTGCAATTTTTGCAACTGTTGTTTAAACTCTGACAATGCGCCGATTACCTTCGCTTGCTGCCATTGAGGCTTTTGTTCAAGTTGCCCGTCTCGGGTCGATAAAGGCGGCCGCGGAAGACTTGTCGCTGTCGTCCCCCGCGCTGAGCCGCCGAATCCAGACGCTGGAAAGCTTTGTGGGCCGCCCGCTTTTTGAGCGGGGGCACCAATCCATTCGCCTCAATGAAGATGGCGAAGAACTGATGGGGTTGGTTGCCCAACCCATTGAAACATTGGCGAATGCAATTGAGACAATGACATCGCGTGACCATGTTATGCGTCTGCGACTGGGGGTGCCTTCGCTTTTTGCATCCCAACGCCTCATCCCGCATTTGCCGCAGCTCCGCAAAATCCACCCCAAGCTGCATATTGATTTGGATACAGCCGCACATTCGCTCACGCGTTTGGGCGACGGCATTGATTGCGCGATTGCCTTGGCCGGCACGCTTGATCCGGCGCTGTATGGCGTGCGGATTTATCGAGACAATATCTACACGGTTGGGGCGCGACGGCTGGTGCAAGGCCCCCATGCCATTACCCGGCCAGAGCAGTTGCGCGAAATGACCGTGATGATTCACCGGGAATTGGAAGACACATTTGATGTGTGGCGCACGGCCGTTGGCATGCCTGATTTAGAGCCCGCGGCCATTGATTATTATGATTCCGGCCAGTTGATGCTCGAAGCTGCAGCACAAGGCCTAGGCATTGCCTTTCTGCATCAAAATCTTCTGTCGGATTATGGGGATGAACGGCTGGTCCGGATGTTCGCCGATATCGAGGTGCGCAGCCCCTATAGCTATTGGTTTGCCTGCCGGCCACGCGCGCTGGATCTCCAGCCAGTGCGGTTATTCCGCGACTGGCTGGTGACCCTGTATCAAAGCGATTAAGCGACTGTCGCTTTCACAATCTTGCCCGGCTTGGCGGGCGGCTCACCCTTGGGCAGTGCATCGACATGTTCCATGCCCGAAATCACTTGGCCCCAAACGGTATATTGGCCGTCGAGGAAGTGGCAGTCGGTAAAGCAGATGAAGAACTGGCTGTTCGCGCTATTGGGGTTCATCGCGCGCGCCATAGAGCAAGTGCCGCGGACGTGCGGCTCATCATTAAACTCGGCCTTCAAGTCCGGCTTTTCTGATCCGCCCATGCCCGTGCCCGTCGGATCACCGCCTTGCGCCATAAAGCCATCAATCACGCGGTGGAACACCACGCCATCATAAAAGCCTTCTTGCGCCAATTCGCTAATCCGCGCGACATGGCCCGGGGCCAGATCAGGGCGGAGCTGGATGACGACATCGCCCGTGTCGAGCGTAAAGGTCAGAGTATCGGCCATAAGACTTCTTTCTGTCTGATTTGAAAGACGTCGCCCTACGCGGCTTGGGCCAGCGATGCCAGCCCATATTCCGCTGCCACCAATTCATAGCTGCGCCGTCGGGCCGCATGATTGGGCATGATGTTGACGAGCATCATCTCCTGTGCGCCATAGTCGGACGCCACTTGGTCAAGTGCGGCGCGCACCTCGGCAGGCGTCCCCAGAGTCGTCCGCCGATTGCGCACGGGGGCCTCACCTTGCTGTGCGGCCCAGCTTTGCGCCTTGGCGACGCTGGGCACGGGGATCAGCTCACCCCGCACCAAATGATGAAACATCATCCGCGCGGGCAATGACAGCAGCTCTGCCTCTTCCCGGCTGGGCGCGGCAATCGCCCAGGTGGCGACCATCACATAAGGCTTGTCGAGCCAGCGGGATGGCTTGAAATTACGGCGATAATGCTCGGCTTGGGGCAGGCCATCTGAATTGATGAAATCGGCAATGCAATAAGGCAGGCCCACTTCGGCTGCCCAAATTGCACTGTCGAGGGATGAGCCCAACAGCCAAGGCTCAATCATGCCGCCGCCGCTTGGCAATGTATCGCTGAGCACGGCAAAGGGATGGTCGTCCGGCAGGCCATCTCCCAAATAGGCCAATGTCTCGGCGAGATTGTTCGGAAAATCATCCACGGGCATTCGCCGGCTGCGGTCGCGCTGCAAGGCATAGGCCGTCCGCTGGTCAGACCCCGGTGCCCGGCCCAGCCCCAAATCAATTCGATTGGGGGCAAGGGCTGCCAGCATCTTGAATGTTTCTGCGACTTTAAACGGCGAATAATGTGGCAGCATAATGCCGCCAGAGCCAATGCGGATGCGCCGGGTGGCGAGCGCAACAGGGCCAATCAGCGCCTCCGGCGCGCACCCCGCCAGCCCCGGTGAGGCATGATGCTCCGCCAGCCAATAACGGTGAAACCCGGCGGCATCACAGGCGCGGGCAAGATCCAATGTATTGGCCAGCGCGTCAGCGGCGGTCAGCCCTTCCTCAATGGGGGATTGGTCCAACACGGAAAGGCGATAGGGCACTGTCATCGCGCCAGTTTAGCGTGATGCGCTTGGGATGAAAGCCAAAGCTTGTCATCCGGCATTGGGGCGCGTAACCAGCGCCAGTCTGCAACCAACCGGCGAGGAGGGACGATGAGCGAAATCGACATCACCCGCACCATCGACCCGGTGGTGGAAACCCAGCTCGACGAAGACGATCATCTCAAGCGAGAATTTGTCCGCGACGTGCTCGCCGCCGTTGAGGCGGGCGATGATAGCGGCGCCCGCACTTTGGTCGCGCCGCTGCACCCGGCGGATATTGCCGACTTGATTGAGCAGACTCCCGCGGATGCGCGGCATGATCTGGTGCGCGCCTTGTCGGACCTGATCGACGCTGATGTGATCGCGGAGATGAATGAATATGTGCGCGAAGAGCTGATTGACAGCCTCGCGCCTGAGCAAGTGGCGGATATTGCTGCTGAACTCGATACGGACGACGCCGTCGCCATCATCGAGGATATGGAAGAGGATGATCAGCGGGCAGTGCTGCGCGCGCTGGCGCCCGATGATCGCGCCGCAATTGAAGAGGCGCTGTCCTATCCGGAAGAATCCGCTGGTCGCTTAATGCAGCGCGAGCTGATCGCGGTGCCCGAACATTGGTCCGTCGGCCAGGTCATTGATTATCTGCGGGAAAATCAGGATCTGACGACTGATTTTTGGGAAGTTTTCGTTGTTGATCCGCAGCACCACCCTGTCGGCACCTGCCATTTGAGCTGGGTGCTGCGCACGCCGCGCGGCGTGCTGATGACGGATGTGATGAAGCGCGAACAAACGCTGATCCCGGTTGATATGGATCAGGAAGAAGTTGCCCTGCGCTTCCAGAAATATGGCCTTATCTCGGCGGCTGTTGTGGATCCTTCGGGCCGGTTGGTCGGGATGATTACGGTCGACGATGTCGTCCACATCATTCAGGAAGAAGCCAGCGAGGATATCCTCAAGCTCTCCGGCGCCGGCGAAGGCGATATTAACGAGCCGATCCTGCTGACCGTGCGGACGCGCCTGACATGGCTGGTTGTCAATTTGGGCACCGCGATTATCGCGGCCAGCGTCGTTGGCATGTTCCAAGGCGAAATTGCCAAGTTCGCGCTGCTCGCAGTGCTGATGCCCATTGTCTCGGGCATGGGCGGCAATGCCGGCACGCAGACGCTGGCTGTGGTGGTCCGCGCCATTGCCACCAATGAGCTGACCAGTTCTAACACAGTGCGGATGATTGGCCGGGAATTGCGGATCGCGCTGACCAACGGCTTGGCGCTGGGCCTGTTAATTGGGACCGCTGTGGCGCTGCTTTTTGACAACCCCATGTTGGGCGCTGTTATGGGGGCGGCCATGGTGATCAATAATTTGGTTGCGGGGCTTTCGGGGATTCTTGTTCCAGTTACGCTCGACCGGCTGGATGTTGACCCCGCCGTCTCTTCTGCTGTCTTTGTGACGATGATGACTGATGTGATGGGCTTTTTCAGCTTTTTGGGGCTTGCCGCGCTTGTCGGCCTTGCAGGCTAATGCCGCTCCATCTGACGAAGGTTGCCTTTGGCGCGACCTCGCTTGAGGATTTGGTAAACCGCGTCGCTGCGCGTGCGATCCAAGGCGAGGTGCGGATGACAACGCGGTTCCTGCCCAAGCGGCATGCCGAAATTCTAGGGGGCGGCGCGCTCTATTGGATTATTCGCCATCAGCTTGTCGGGCGCGCGTCGATCAAGCGGTTTGATCCAACAGCCGACGGCCGGATTGATATTGTGCTTGAGGCCAAAGTCATTCCTGTTCGCCCGCAGCCGCGCCGCGCGCACCAAGGGTGGCGCTATTTGGAAGGCGCAGATGCGCCCGAAGATCTATTGGGGGGTCTGGGAGCGCATAATGATGATCTGCCAGCCCCGCTCGTGCGTGAATTGGCTGCGCTTGCGCTCATTTAAGGCGCGGCGGCCTTAAGAAAAAGGGCGGCACGCAGGCCGCCCTTTTCATGTGCCTATGGCAATAGGCTGATCAGGCCGCTTCGCTTGCCTTATGATATTGGGGCGCTGCCTTTTTCAGAATGTCGATAATCTTGGCGGCCGCCGCCTTTTCATCGGTTTGTTCCATGGCGGCCAATTCGCGCGCGAGACGGCTGGTCGCGCCTTCAAAAATCTGGCGCTCTGAATAGCTTTGCTCGGGCGCATCTTCCGGGCGGAACAAGTCACGGACGACTTCCGCAATCGAGACCAGATCACCTGAATTGATCTTGGCTTCATATTCCTGTGCGCGGCGCGACCACATGGTGCGCTTCACCTTGGGCTTGCCCTTCAATGTGGCGAGCGCTTCGCTCATCTGCTTGTCAGACGAGAGTTTGCGCATACCGACGCTTTCCGCCTTATTGGTCGGAACCCGGAGAGTCATTTTCTCCTTTTCAAAGCGCAGAACATAAAGTTCCAGCTTCATGCCGGCGATTTCGGAGCTTTGCAGCTCAATCACCCGGCCGACGCCATGCTTGGGATAGACTACATAGTCGCCGACGACGAACTCAAGCGCGTTGGACATAATTTGCGACCTTTCTAACCGATACGTCCGCCACTCCCGACCAAAGCAGAAGGGCCGCCGCTGCGGCACCCTGCGCGAGAGATGAGAGGCTGGGACGCTCCATTCGGTGCGGGATAACCCCGCTGTCGGGATAGAGTATAACAGAGTCGCAACAAAAATACCAGTCTCCTGCTAGACTTGCCGTCCAGCAGGGCCAGCGCTCCGGTCATGGATTGTCGATCAGCTTGCTGGGCTTATGGTTACGGCAGCTGTTTTCGGGGGTGCCAGCAGGTCACTGCGCTTCTTGGCAAAGCTGGCAATGACAGCGGCATCGCGCTTGTACAAATCGGGAAATGTCTGCAGCGCGGCCCCGCCCGCAGTGGCGACCGTAAAATAACCAATAAAGACTGGGATAGATTCTTTAAACGGGGCTTTGGCGGTGTCGCCAGCGCGGATCAGGTCGACCAGATTTGTGGCAATCCGCTCGCGCGCGGCATCATCATTCAATCGCTCACCCGATTGCAGCAGGCTCAACAAAATACCCAGTTCAAAGGCGCGCTCTGTCCGCAAACAGCCATGGCTATAGGCGCGCGGATTATTGGCAAACAGCGTCTTATTTGGCGTGTCATGCAGGAAGATGGCATGCGGATTTGGCATATCAATCTTCAGCTGGCCCAAAGCCGCCATCGGCCCCGGCTTTTGCACAACGGATAGGGATTTACCCGTCCCCGTCCAAACATAGCCGCGCGCCCGCGCGGTTGCCGGGTCACGCGCAATGAGTGGCCCCACCTCCTGGCGAATAATGCTTTGCGGCAGCACCCAGGGCGGATGCACGACAATGCCCGTTGCCGCTGCGGAGAGCATGGGCGTTTGCGTGTCAAATTTGCCGACAATAATCCGATAGGCAGCAATATTGCGGCCATAAGTGTTCACGCGCACCATATATTCCGGCACATTGGCCAGCACGTGCTTGACGCCCAGCGATTGCGGCAGCCAGCGCCAGCGATCTAAATTGGTCCGCAACAGGGCAATGCGCGATGTGGCAGTTGCGGGTGTGCGGGCCAGCTCTGCCTTTAACGCGGCATAATCGGGATGCTTGGGTTCCAGCCGGGCCAAAGCACCGTCAATATCATGGCTTTCCAGCGCAACGGCCAAGGCAATATCCAGCGGCAGCGTCTGCGCATCGGTGTCGTTCACATACCATTCGCCTCGGGCTGAAATGGGCGTGCGCCCATCGCGCAAGTCGGTGGCGAGCGCGGTGAACAAGCGTGTTGCCAGACTATTGAGCGCCTCGCCTTCGCCAGCGGCAATTGCCGCTTTCAAAGCTGCCGGCTCATAATCTGAAGGGATTAATCCCTTTTTCCCAATGGATTGAATGGAATTCAGCAACTGGGTCGCGTCGTCTTGCGTCCAATAAGGCGCTGGCACTGTGTCTGCCGGAGGCGCGGCTTCGGTTGTCTGCGCAGCAGGGACTGAAGCTGCTGGTGTTGCTGGCACGGGGGCAGAATTGGGCAGGGGTGCAGCAATGGGC
>JBEDNE010000141.1:0-10531 GCA_041170745.1 Pseudomonadota bacterium | reverse complement strand
ATATAGTCCAGCCGCGCGGTCAGGCCCTTCAAATCCCCGCCATGAAAAAAGCCTTTATGCGTTGGATCATAGCCCGTCTTTAGTCGGTCTCCCTTCAGGCCGCCCTTATCATTTTTCGGATCACCATTTTCAAAGCGATCCGGCAGCAAGAAATAAATGATTTCATCTTCCGGCGCGCGCGCGCGCAGTGCCTGGGCGGCTGGCATGGCTGCAGGCGAGGCTGTGGCCAGTGCCAAGGAAACGAAAAGCGACATGGTCATGACACGCCCTTTGCGGCGCAATATTGCGCGATAAAGTTCTCATGGGTCGGCAGCTGCTCTGCTGTCGCCCGAATGATCCGGCCGACATCTTCAAAAAAGCCCGCCAGTTGTTCATGCGTCAAATGGTCCGCAAGCGGATGATAGCTCTTGGGCACAATATTTTGCCCAGTCAGCACTTGGAACCAGCCAATTTCAACAAACAGCTCTTCATTCTCGCGGAAGATGCGGCCCGTTTCACGGAACAGGTCCAGTTTGTCTTGCAGCGTGGCCGGAATATCCATCTCGCGACAGCGATGCCAGAATGGGGAATCAGTGCGCTGGTTGGCGTGATAATGAAGGATAATAAAATCCCGAATGCGCTCATAATCAAACCGCATCCGGCGGTTGAACGCGGCGACGTTTACAGGGTCAAAACCGGCATTGGGGAAGTGCGAGATGAGCTTTGCTATGCCATCTTGGATCAGGTGGATGCTGGTAGATTCCAGCGGCTCCAAAAACCCAGAGGCAAGACCTAGGGCAACCACATTATGCGACCATGCCGATTTGCGCATACCAGTGCGGAATTGGATAGTCCGTGGCTCAGCCAGAGCTTCGCCTTCCAAATTGTCCAGCAGTATCGCGGTCGCTTCATCTTCGCTCATAAAGTCAGAGCAGAAAACATGACCATTGCCCGTGCGATGTTGCAACGGAATCCGCCATTGCCAGCCTGCCTGATGCGCAATGGACTGCGTATAGGGCCGGGCGGGGCGCGTATTGCGACTGGGGACGGCAATGGCCCGGTTGCATGGCAGCCAATGGGTCCAATCTTCATAACCAGCCTCGAGTGTCTGTTCGATCAACAGACCACGAAAGCCGGAGCAGTCAATAAACAGCTCGCCAGCAATTTCGGTGCCAGAATCAAGCTTTACAGACGATACATGGCCCGTCTCGCCATTGCGCAAAACATGTTGGATGCGTCCTTCGCTGCGGACCACTCCAGCACCTTCGGCGATTTTGCGCAGATAGGCCGCATAGAGCCCTGCATCAAAATGAAAGGCATGGGCAATGCCATCCAAATTTGTGTTGGGAATTTGGTTGAATCGCGCAAACCGGCCGAGCCGCGCGGCCACATCATTTATGGAATAGTCCCACAAGGGCACGGCCACGCCTTCGCGCCGCCCACGCAGCCAATATTGAACAAATTCAAGCAAGCCGAGACTTTGGCCGAATTGGCCAAAGGCGTGCATATAGCTGTCCCCCAGCTGGCCCCAATTCTGGAACTCAATGCCCAGTTTGAATGTGCCATTTGTCTCGCGGACGAATTCGTCTTCATCAAGACCGACCAGCTGGTTGAACAGCCGAATGGCCGGGATGGTCGCCTCACCAACGCCAACCGTGCCAATCTCATCACTTTCAACAAGATGTATTGAAAGCTGACGGCCCATGGTCCGGGACAAGGCAGCAGCAGCCATCCAGCCTGCTGTGCCACCGCCAACAATCACGACTTTCTGGATGCGATCACCGATCATCAGGCTAACCTTGCCATAGGGAAGAGGGACTTTGATCCGGCCCACGCATGGCACGGCTTCCCCTAAGAACAAAGAAGCGGGCCCAATCCCAAAGGATCAGGCCCGCCCTTCAGCATCAGAACTTGTAGCTGATGCCCAACATGTAGTTGCGACCATAGTTTTGATAGTCGCGGATCTGACGCGCATCGCCATTCAAATAGGTAATGAAGGGCTCATTCGTAAGGTTGCTGGCAGTTGCCAGAACCGACACACCCTCCAGCGGACCCTGCTGGAAGGTGTAGCCAATTTGCGCATCCACAATCAATTCAGCCTTGGCCATCACCTTATCGCGGGTGAGGCTGAGGCCCGACACTTCTGCCAAGAAGGACGAGCGATACCGGCCGCTCAAACGCGCCTGGAAGCCATCCTTTTCATAATAGGCTGTACCGTTGACGACCCATTCAGACAGGCCGGGCATAGAGATATAGGGCCCATTTTCCCGCACCCGGCTCTTGGTGAGCGAGGCACTACCAATGAGGCCAAAGCCATTCAGCGCTGAAGACAAGGTGCTGAACGGCAACGAGGCTGAGGCTTCTGCCCCATAGATTTTGCCCGAGCGGCCATTAACCCATTGTTCCACCAGACCCGTATAGGTCCGCGGCGTCACACCGGCAGGCGGCGTGATGCCTGTGAAATCAAACAGGTCAGTCTGCTTATAGATGTAGTTTTCAAGATGCTTGAAGAAGCCACCAAAGGAGACATACCCGCCCTTGCCGAAATATTTTTCGACAGCCAGGTCAATAGTATCGGCCATCAGCGGACGCAGCTTTGCATTGCCGACATTGCCCGACCATGGCGACTGCTTAGGATCAGTTGAGGTCAAGATGTTGTTCGCGACATTGAACGAAACGCCGCCACCCGGATTCAGCTGATCCATGCGGGCCCGCGCCAACATGCGCGCAGCGCCCATACGCAGGAACAGATTGTCACCCACTTCTGCCGACAAGTTCAAGCTTGGCAGAATTTCGGTATATTTCTCGCCATCAGAGAAGGGCAGAACACCGCGGAAGCTGGTCGACACATAGCTGTCGCCCGACTGGTTGGTGTTGACAATCTGCACGCCCAAATTGCCCTTCAGGGGCGTATCCCCCAAATTGCTATCAATATTGGCCTGAACATAGCCCGTCAGGACCTTTTCATGGACAATATAGCTGTTGGTAAAGCGGCTGGGCGTCCAGTTGCTTTCCGGCGTCAGCTTGTAATTGCCTTCGTCATAATAGCGCCAGGAATCGAAGGCGACCATGCCTGGAATGCCGATGAAATTGAGCGAGACGGGCTTGAACAGATAGGATGATGGCACAACCGTATTGTTCGGATAGCCTTTGCTTGTCAGCACAAAGCCTTCGTCAACCAGCTGCTTTTTACGGTCAGTATAGTTCGCGCCAACGCGGATGCTGGCGAAGAAGCCATCAACATCCTTTGTGGCCTGAACGCGCAGGGCCTTGAGGTCATCGCGAATGCGCGGGCGATTCACAAAGCCATCTTGGCAGTTGGGCACCGTGCCGCCACAGCTGTTCCAGCCCTGTGGGTCCGTGATGACAAACAAATTCGGGTCAGCATAATTAATGGTCGGCTTAAACGTAATCACGCCGCCACTGGCTGGCATTGTGAAGCCCAAGCTGTCCGTCGCACCAACGCCGCCGCCACGGCCCGTGCCGGTGTAAACTTCAATATTTTCTTCCAGCTTACGCAGGCGGGAATAACTGGCGTCCAATTCAAGCTTCAGCGTATCGCTGGCCTGATATTCCACATTGCCGCCCAGCGCGAGGATCTTGGAATTGCGGTGCACAACGTCGTTGCGCATCACAGCTTCCACGCCGTTAAAGCGCCCGCTGGTGATCAGACCATCTTGCACCGTATAGCCCGGCTGCAATTGTGCTGCGCTCCACTGCAGGGGCAGCTCGATGCCGCGCAAACGCTGATTGTCGCGGAAGGACGACCAATAGCCATCCAAGGTCACGTGCAGCTTGTCATCAGGCTTGAATTCCAGAACGCCAATGACGCCATCGCGATTAAGCTCGTTTGATTTCACATAAGGCTTGGCACCGCCAATGACATAGTTGCTGCCCACCGTGGGATAGCCCCATGCTTGCCAGCGCTCTTCTGCCGTGGGAGACGCCATACGGGCATAGCCCAAAGCCCAACCCACTGTGCCATCCTCATTCTGATCAATGTAGGAAATATTGGCGCGATAGCCCTTGTTTGAAATATCTGGGTTCAACTTACCCAAATCATTAACTTCGCCGCGCACGCCAACGGCAATAGTGCGGCCCTTATAGGACAGCGGACGGGCGGTTTTCATATCAATGGTGCCGCCAATCGCCTGGCCGATCAGGCTGGCATCCGGCGTCTTATAGATCACAGCACCCGTCAGCAGTTCTGATGGATATTGATCCAGCTCTACCCCACGGTTGTTGCTCGCAGAAACCTGCTCACGTCCGTTCAGCAAAGTTGTTGTGAAATCGGGGGCCAAGCCGCGGATCGACACCACATTGGCGCGACCATCAAGGCGCTGCGTTGCCAGGCCGGGCAGACGCGACAGCGACTCTGCAATTGACTGGTCTGGCAGCTTACCAATGTCTTCTGCCGAAATCACTTCAACCATCGACGTATTGATCTTCTTCTCCTCAACCGACAGGTTGATGGATGCGCGCAGGCCTGTGACGACGATTTCCTCAGCGTCCGCCGCCGATTGCGCAAAAGCGGGCGTGGTCAATGCCATGCCCAGCGCCAAAAAGCTGGCCGAACGGCCCAACATGGCGCGAGATATAGTAAACCCCGAAGTGTGCATTCCTCATCCCCTCAAATACGACGCAAAAAACACGCGCCTTGCATCTGACACCCATCAGCAAAGAGCCGGCATGGTTCTCCACCCAGGTTAGCCGTAGGATTATCGAGGGCGATTCAAAGCGCACAGCATTGCACATACGTATTCAAAATGTCATGTTGGCGATCCTCAGCGGAGGTGCGACACAAGAGCCGCACTTTTGGCGTGAGCTTGAAGGCAAAAAATAAACCCATGCTCCATCGGGGGAGGACATATGTCGGGCAAACCGACATCCTTTGACATTGCCCAATTGGCTGGCGTCTCGCAGCCGACCGTGTCGCGCGCGCTGCGGGGCAGCCCAACGGTATCAGAACAGACTCGCAAGCGCATTGAGGCCATTGCCCAGCAACTTAATTATAAAGTTGATAAAAATGCCTCCAGCCTCAGGCGGCGGGAAACCAACACACTGGCCCTGCTCTTCTATGAAGACCCGATGCCCGATGCGACAAATATCAACCCCTTTTTCCTTTCAATGCTAGGGGCAATAACGCAGACCTGTTCGCGTCATGGCTATGATTTGCTGATTTCCATGCAGCAATTTTCAAGCGACTGGCATGTGGACTTTGAAGAGAGCCGCAAGGCTGATGGCATCATTCTCTTAGGCCATGGTGATTTTGAGCCCTATCGTGCTAAGCTGGATCGGTTGATGGAGCAGGGCACCCATTTCGTGCGTTGGGGGCCGTTCCAAGATGCTGGACTTGGCATTGTTGTGGGCAGCGACAACTTGCATGGCGGGCAGCAGGCAACAGAACATTTGATTGGTTTGGGCCGCAAGCGGATCGTCTTCTTGGGCGAGGCCAATAATCATTATCCTGAATTTAACGATCGCTATCTGGGTTATTTGCATGCGCAGGAACGTGCCGGATTAAGCCCTGATCCCAAGCTCTACCGCAGCGCGCATACCGACCAATGCGGCCATGATGCCGTGACGCAGTTAATGGCCGAAGGCGCCAGCTTTGACGCAATTTTCGCGGCCAGCGATTTAATAGCCTTGGGCGCAATGCGGGCCTTGCAAGAACATGGGCGCGATGTACCCAAAGACGTCTCAATTGTTGGCTTTGATGATATTCTGGCGGCAAGCCTCGCGCGTCCCCCGCTCACCACCGTGCAGCAAGATTATAAGCGCGCCGGCGAAGTCTTGGTGGAAACGCTGATCGGCACCATTCGCGCCGAAGCTTTGGAGTCCAGCGCGTTGCCGTGCAAGCTTGTCATCCGTAAATCCTGTGGAGCGAAATAGCCCAGCCCCTTCGTCCTCCGTCCACAAATGTTTGGTCGCCAGTGTATTCGTATACATCGTCCGCAAAATATTGAGCCGGCAGCCGCACTCTGTCACCAAAGGCTTAGAAACATAGAGCCGCATGGGGGATGGCAAGATGGAAAAGCCGCGTCAGAGCTTTTGGGGCCTCTGGAACATTTCCTTTGGCTTCTTTGGTATTCAGGTCGCCTTCGGCTTGCAAAATGCCAATATGAGCCGCATTTTCCAGTCGCTTGGCTCAAACGTTGACGATCTTGCCATTTTGTGGATTGCGGGCCCCATGACGGGCCTATTGGTCCAACCTTTGGTGGGCCATTATAGCGACCGGACATGGACCCGGTTTGGACGCCGACGGCCCTATTTTCTCGCAGGCGCAGTGCTGGCTGCGCTGGCTCTACTGGGCTTGCCCAATACTAGTCTATTGCTGCTTGCTGCCGCCCTTTTGTGGATTTTGGACGCCTCATTGAATATCTCGATGGAACCTTTCCGTGCCTTTGTGGGCGATATGACCAGGGAGGACCAGCGCGCCCAAGGCTATGCGGTGCAAACCATGTTCATTGGCACAGGCGCGGTGCTCGGGTCGCTGGCACCATGGACTCTGACGCATTTGGGCGTGCCAAATGTGGCAGAAGCAGGCGTGCCCCCTTCGGTCCGATATTCTTTCTATTTCGGGGCAGCGGCCATCTTCCTTGCGGTTTTATGGACGGTGCTGACAACGCGGGAATATTCACCGCAAGAGCTGCGCAAATTTAGCGGCAGCGATGTTCACGCCATAGATCATGCTCCACTCACGGCGTCGTTAACGGGCGCTATTTGGCTGGTAGGCGGCCTGATTGTGTTGGCGTTGGTTGCGACACTTGCGCTCGACAAACAGCTATATGTGCTGGGCGGCGGGCTGGCTGCCTATGGCCTTGCGCAAATGGTGAACGCGGCCGCATTGAAACGCGGCACCACATTGGGCGCACTCAGCCAGATTCTGAGTGATTTAAACACCATGCCGCAGCAGATGCGGCGACTGGCAGTTGTTCAATTCTTCACATGGATCGCGCTGTTCATTTTGTGGATTTATACCACACCCGTTGTCACTCAATATGTGTTCGGCTCAACAGACACCGCATCGCGCGCCTATAATGCCGGTGCCGATTGGGTCGGCGTTTTGTTTTCCATCTATAATGGTGTGGCGGCCCTTGCCGCGCTTATATTGCCATTTCTGACCAAGAGAATGGGGGGCGCACGCACACACATGGCATGTCTGCTAGTCGGCGCCGCTGCCTATGCCGCCATGATGATTATCCGCGATGCCAATTTGCTGGTGCTGCCGATGATTGGCATTGGCATTGCTTGGGCGTCCATCCTCACCATGCCCTATGTCATTCTATCTGCAATTTTGCCGCAGGAAAAATTTGGCATTTACATGGGCATCTTCAACTTCTTCATTGTGCTGCCGCAGTTGATGATTGCCACGATCATGGGCGGCATCATGCGCAGCTTCTTCCCCGGCCAGCCAATCTGGACAATGTTGGTCGCCGCCATTGTGATGGCGGGTGCAGCGCTTGCCATGCTGCGGGTGGATCATAAGCCTGCGGCGTAAGGAGAATGTGCCATGCGCGTTAGCATGTTTTTGGCGGCGCTATGTGTCTTGGTGGTGGGATGGGCAGACAAGGCACATGCAGCCCAACCCCTTGCGGACCACAGCCCTGCACAATTGGGTCGGCTTATCGATTATACGGGGCTGAAAGCCGCAGGCTTGCCCGATCAAATGCTGACCATCTGGCTGCCCCCGGGCTATGATGGCGGCACACGCCGTTACCCCGTACTTTATATGCACGATGGGCATAACCTCTTTGATCCCGCCAAATCCAATTTCAACAAAGTATGGCGCGCCGATAAAGCAATGCTGGCCGTTGCCCATCGCACAAGAACCGAGCCGCATATCATTGTGGGAATTTGGGCACCGGGGACGGACCGCTATCGCCAATATCTGCCCCGGCCGATTTACGATGCTGCCAGCCCGGCATTGCGCGCACAAATGGACAAGCTGGCGGGCGGGCCGATTATCTCCGATGCCTATCTGCGCTGGATGACGGATGAGCTAAAGCCGTGGGTCGATACACAATTCCGCACGAAGACCGACGCCGCCAATACAGCCATTGCAGGCTCGAGCATGGGCGGCTTGATGAGCTGCTATGCCTTTATGGCGCGGCCCGATATCTTTGGGCAGGCTGCCTGTGTCAGCAGCCACTGGCCCTCAGTTGACCCGCGTGAGGTTGGGCCAACCAACCCTGAATTGCAGGCACTGCTTACCAACTGGTTCCGCAAGGCTTTAGGGGCACCCGGCCACAGGCGGCTGTGGATGGACCATGGCACTGCCACACTCGACGCCTTTTACGCGCCGTACCAAGCTGTGGTGGATGCGCAGGTTGCGGCCAATGGCTGGCAAAAAGACCGAGATTTTGAAAGCCGCGTTTATCATGGCGCCGAGCATGACGAAGATGCTTGGGCGGCACGATTGCCGGAAATTCTTGGCTGGCTCCTCAGGAGCAAGGCAGAACAAACTGAAAAACATCGTCGGAAAGATAGTCGTTCCGATCAGAGTTATCCTACCAGCCCAAATCACAAATAAGGTGGACGAAGCACGTCTCAAATTGCTGGAAAACTGGAGCGCCTTAGAAAATCCGAAAATAAGATGCTGATAAGTTTTGGGTAAAGCGCAGTCGTGCTCAGGCAAGGGATCGAGGAAGTTCATTGCAAGTCGCATTACGCAAATGTCTGCCAACTTTGGCGCACGTCACCAGGCAGGACGATCGCGGGTCCATGTGCAGCGCTTTAGGCCGTCAGTCGCTTTAGAAACTTTAAAAGCCCGTCAAAATAGACAGTCTGGTCGTCCCACATCGCCATGTGAGATCCATTCGGACAAGTTAGATTTCGGCCGTTCGGGAACAATTTAGCCATTCGTTGAAGGTCCGCAAATGGCACTGTGTCATGACGGGCACCAATGGTGAGCGTTGGCACGGTGATTTTGTGCAATTGGTCCCACCGCTCCCAGTCCTTGAGATTGCCCGTGACCTGGAACTCACTCTTGCCCTGCATCTGATTATATATTTTCTGATTGGCGTGCATCAGGCTGCGCATGATCGAGTCCGGCCATGGCTGCAAACGACAGATCACTTGCGGGTAAGCATCCTCCATCATGATCCGCATATAATCCGGATTGTCGTAATCTTGCGCTGCCTCAAGCTCTTCCAGTCGGGCCCTGTTCTGGGGCGTGAGCAGCGCCTTGAGTGCTGGAATATTGGCAAGATAAGATTGGATGCCCGCGGTCATGTTGGAAATGACCACACCACGCAAATGCTGCTGGTATTTCAGAGCATAGTCAATTGCCAACATCCCGCCCCAGGAATGTCCCAACAAGACAAACTGCTCAAGGCCCAACCCTTGGCGTACGTCTTCAACTTCCTCCACAAAGCGCGGCAGCGTCCACAAAGTAGGATCGTCTGGCTGGTCCGAATAAGCCGAACCAAGCTGATCATAATAATAAAATGTGATCCCAGCTTGCGGGAGGAAATCTTCAAAGCATTCGAAATATTCATGCCCAAAGCCCGGCCCGCCATGAAGCAGCAGAACTTTAAGCCCATCATTACCCGGTGGACCGACGCGCTTCGTCCAGACTTTATATTTGCCTCCCATAACAGGGAGCATGCGGATGCCCGCTGTGCGAATGCCCGGCGGATTGAGAGCGCGTTGGTCGGACGCCACTGCTGCGCGCGCATTCAACATTGACGCCGCGAGCAAAGCCGTCGCGCTGTAAAAGAAATTTCGCCTGTCCATATCTCTCTCCCCCCCCCTGTCGGATCCCCTAGCATGTGCGAAAGCATAACGGGGGCACCCAAAACGCGCAGCGCACGCGCAGATGCAAGTCCGCCCGCCGCCCCCGCGGCGAGCGGAGCGCGATTATTTGTAAATGATTTTGCGGAAATCCTGCGAACCAAACATGGTCCGCATCGATTCATAATTGGTCACAATCGCATTGCGTTTATCCTGCGCCAGTCGCGCTTTCAGCGCCGCATCAATCTTGCGATACATTGCCTCATCGGGATCACTTACCGCGGCACTCGGCGCCTTCTGGATCAACATAACATTGAAATCCCGGCTATAGGCCGTGTTGCTGACCATTATGGAGCAGTCGAGCATGATGCCTGCCTTTTTACCCTCTTCGCACACGGGCACCCAAGTCTGCTTTAACCCCATGAGATAGTCATCCATGCGGTTGGGGTTCACATTGACAAAGGTCACACTCCAAATCTCTTTTGTCGCAGTGTAATCCTTATATTCTTCGGCCATGGCGCCGCTTGCGGCCAGCGCCAATGCGCCGGCCAAAACCTTCTTAAACATCTCTCTCTCCTCAACATTACACCTCTTACGGGCGCACAAAATGTTGATCATAAATGATAATATCTCAAGAGAGAGAACATACCGAAACGGTTGGTTTGAATGTCCACAAACCCCTGCAAGGGGCGAAGACCCGAGCGGGTGGCTCAAGCCCCGGCAAGTCAAATGGCTCTCAGGTCAAGGCCATAACTGCCGGCAGAAAATGGAAAGTTAAGGCCTGTTGGCGCGCCATGCGGAATGAAGATGCGAACAC
>JBEDNE010000140.1:0-2729 GCA_041170745.1 Pseudomonadota bacterium | reverse complement strand
GGGGATTCTGTTGTCGCTGGTGAGCGCGTGGGCCTGATCCGCTTTGGCAGCCGCGTAGATGTTTATCTGCCCGCTGGCACGGCCTCCAAGGTGGCCCTGGGGCAGCGCTGTGTCGCGGGTGAGACAATTTTGGGTATTATTGGGGACGGTGAAGCCGCCGTCGCCATAAGCCAGTGATGACCCCAGCAAAACGGGGCATCAGCTTACGCGCTGTAGCGCCCAATGCGGTTACAGCGCTGGCGCTTTGTTTTGGGCTGACCGCCATCCGCTTTGCGATTTCAGCTGTCAGCGCCAATCCGCACCCAGCAGATTGGGAGCGGGCGATTGGTGCGATTGTGATTGCCGGTGTGCTAGACGGCCTGGATGGCCGAATTGCGCGTCTGCTCAAGGGCGAAAGCCGTTTTGGCGCAGAATTGGACTCACTGTCTGATGTCATCGCCTTTGGCGTGTCTCCGGCGTTGATCATATATCTCTGGTCGCTGCAGCATATGCCGCGCTTTGGCTGGATTTGTGCCTTGGCCTTTGCGGTTTGCTGTGCACTTCGCTTGGCGCGGTTCAATGCAGCGATTGATGCGGAAGATCAGCCACATAAATCTGCAGGCTTTTTAACCGGCGTTCCCGCGCCAGCCGGTGCAGGTTTGGCGTTTGTGCCGCTATATCTCTGGATCGTCACGGAAAATGATGTGTTCCGTAACCCCATTCTCGTTGCGCCGTGGCTGGTCTTTGTCGCGACGCTGATGATCTCGAATGTCGCTACATTCAGCTGGGGCTCTATCCGCCTGCGCCGTACTGTGCGGCTTGAGGCTATTTTGGTGGTGGCGCTTGTGGGGGCTGCGCTTTTTTCAGAGCCCTGGATCACGCTGACAGCCATTTGTGTGGTCTATCTGCTGATGATTCCCTTCAGCATTCGCAGCTATAGCAAAATCCGTCGCGCCCGTACGTCCTAACCAACCCGCAAAAGATCAGGCGGCAATGCGCCGACGCGCCGAGACATTGTTCTGCACGAGGCGCGTGGGGCGACGGCGTGCCAGATAAATGGGGGCGGGTTGCGCCGAGGCCAATTGATAGTCGCCCGCCAACGCAGCGCCAATCTTATCGCTTGAGTCTAACAACAGAGCCCGAATCGCGAGCGCCGAGCCAACCAGCAGGCCACTGAAAAACAAGAACGCGACGAAGTGCATAACCAGTCTCCTTTTGTTCCGCTTTTCTGATCCTGATTTGTTCTTTCGTCAAGCGAAAAAAAGAACAAGCAGAGAACAGCGAAAAAATCCGCAGATTTTCAGGAGATGTAGGAGAGAGAAGAGTGGCTCCCCGGGCCTGATTCGAACAGGCGGCCGTCCGATTAACAGTCGGATGCTCTACCGCTGAGCTACCGGGGAACGCTCTTGAGGAGGCGGCCTATAAGCAGGCCAGTGCCGCTTGGCAAGCACCTCAAACAGCAAATTGTTCCATCGCGATGCGATCATCCAACGCATGCTCAGGATCGAACATCAAAGTCAGCCGTGTTTGCCGGTCGCTCATAACGCGCACACGCGCCACATCGCGCACTTCTTGCTGATCGGCGACAGCACTGACAGGGCGTTTGACGGCATCTAACACGCGAAATTCAATGGTCGCGCTATCTGGCAAAATGGCCCCGCGCCACCGCCTTGGGCGGAAGGGGCTGATGGGGGTGAGGGCAAGCAGTGGCGAATCAAGTGGCAGGATTGGCCCTTGCGCGGAAAAATTATAGGCAGTGGAGCCAGCGGCAGTGGCAACAAGAACGCCATCGCAGACCAGCTCGTCAATGACTGTCCGCCCATCAACATCAACTTCAAGCTTGGCCGTTTGCCGCGTTTCACGCAGCAAGGAGACTTCGTTAATGGCTGGACTGGTTACCAGCTCGCCATCAATGGTTTCGGCTTCCATGCGCAGCGGAGACACGCCAAAGGATCGCGCCTTTGCGATGCGGGCGTTGAGATCATCCTCACGCCAATCATTCATCAAAAATCCAACAGTACCGAGGTTCATGCCAAAAACGGGCACAATCCGCCGACGTCCCAGCATGCCATGCAGCGTTTGCAGCATGAAGCCATCGCCGCCGAGCGCGACAACCATGTCGGCATCGCGCAGATCGACCCAGTCATACCGGCTGCGGAGCCGCTCTGCGGCCTCCTGCGCTTGCTCGGTTGGGGAAACAAGAAGCGCGCGCTTCATTGGCTCGTCACACTCCTTCTTTCCCGCACCGGTGCCAAATGGATCCCCCAGTCAGCTCTTAGCTCGCTTTTGCGAGGTCAACCATGTCGGGCTGCAACAAGCGATGCATGTGCACGACGACATATTTCATTTCTGCATCATCAACGGTGCGTTGGGCCGCGGCACGCCACGCATTTTCCGCGCTTTTATAATCCGGGAAAAAGCCAATAACGTCCATGGACTTCAAATCTGCAAATTCCAGCGTGCGCGGGTCGGTTACACGGCCGCCAAACACCAAATGCAGTTTGCTCATATCACTCATTATTCGATTTATCCTTGCGTACAGTTTTTACCGCCGCCTCACTGGCTGAGCTTGCAGCCTTGCTAATTTTTCCGGCGAGCTCACGAACTTGCTTGCGGGCGGCATCCCCGCTGACGCCTAGCGCAATAAGCTCTGCTTTGGCAACGTTGCCCGCAACTTTTGCTGCAGTTTTGGCAGTCGATTTGACGCTACGGCTAACAGGGCCAACCAAGCGGCGTTCACGCTGTGTTTT
>JBEDNE010000139.1:0-14178 GCA_041170745.1 Pseudomonadota bacterium | reverse complement strand
GTTCGATTGCCTTTTTGCGGCACAAAGCTGCGCGTAAAGCTGCGGGCTGTTTTTCGAGCCGCGGCAATATCTTCTTCCAACGCGACAAGGTCTTGGGCGGTTAGGCCAGCATCACTGGTAGATAAATCCGCCAGCTTTTCAGGCATCCGCGCCAGCCCCAGCCACGACATAAGGCGCGGTTGGGCCTCTATTTTGCCATTTTGACGGACAAGCAAGGGGCTGGCAGGTGCACCATCCAAAAGAATGGCCAGTCGATCTGCCTGATCGCTACTGCGGCCCACACGCCGTTGCAGGCTAAGGCCAGTCGCAAGCGCCCATGCGCTCGCCGCAAGCCAAAGCGCCATGACGGATCCCGCCAGAAACGCGGCTGTGGTCGAGAGAGTTACCATCCCCTCAAATACGCAAAGAGGCCCGACATATGTCGGACCTCTTACGAAAATCGGCGGCGGAAAGAAACCGCCCCGTGGTCTTAAAACCAATTAATAGCGGTAATGATCTGGCTTGAACGGCCCTTCGGTTGTTACCCCGATATAAGCAGCCTGCTTCGGCGACAGCTTGGTCAGCTTAACGCCCAGCTTTTCAAGGTGAAGCGCGGCCACCTTCTCATCCAGATGCTTAGGCAGGACATAGACCTTATTTTCATAGTCGCCATTCTTGGTGAACAGCTCAATCTGCGCCAGCACCTGATTGGTGAAGGATGACGACATAACGAACGAGGGATGGCCCGTTGCGCAGCCCAAATTCACCAGACGGCCCTTGGCGAGAATGATGATCTTCTTGCCATCGGGGAATTCCACCAAGTCTGTGCCCGGCTTAATTTCATCCCATTTATAGTTGGACAGGGCAGAAATTTGAATTTCGCTGTCGAAATGGCCGATATTGCAGACAATCGACATCGGCTTCATGGCCTTCATATGTTCAGCGGTAATGACGTCTTCATTACCCGTGGCCGTCACGAAGATATCGGCACGTTCCACGGCCTCTTCCATCGTGACGACTTCATAGCCTTCCATTGCAGCCTGCAGCGCGCAAATTGGGTCAATTTCCGTCACCAGCACGCGCGCACCGCCCTGACGCAGCGAGGCGGCAGAGCCCTTGCCCACATCGCCAAAGCCCGCGACACAGGCAATCTTGCCCGCCAGCATCACGTCGGTTGCGCGGCGAATGGCGTCGACCAGCGATTCCTTACAGCCATAGAGGTTGTCGAATTTCGACTTGGTGACGCTGTCATTGACGTTGATCGCCGGGAAAGGCAGCTTGCCGTCCTTGGCAATCTGATACAGGCGGTGGACGCCCGTCGTCGTTTCTTCCGACACGCCCTTAATATGGGCGACGGACATCGTGAGATAGCCGGGCTTTTCCTTGATGAACGCCTTCAGCGCACGCTGGAATTCAACTTCTTCGGCATTGCCGGGTTCGGGCAGGCTTTCCCCGGCCTCAAGGCGGGCGCCCCAGAGCGCAAACATGGTGGCATCGCCGCCATCGTCCAAAATCATGTTGGTGGTTTCATTGCCCCAATCAAAAATGCGGCCCACATAATCCCAATATTCGGCAAGGCTTTCGCCCTTCACGGCAAAAACCGGAATACCGCGCGCCGCAATGGCCGCCGCCGCATGGTCTTGCGTGGAATAGATATTGCACGTCGCCCAGCGGACCTCAGCCCCCAGGTCCACCAGCGTTTCGATCAGCACGGCCGTTTGGATTGTCATGTGGAGCGAGCCCGTGATGCGGGCGCCCTTTAAGGGCTTTGACGCCCCATATTCGGCACGCAGCGCCATCAGGCCCGGCATTTCGGTTTCAGCAATTTCAATTTCCTTGCGACCAAAATCGGCAAGGCTCAGATCGGCGACGACATAATCATGGGCCACGGGATATATCTCCGGCAAAAATGGAATATCCCTGCCCTAGCGGTTCACAGGCGATATGGCAATCCAAATATAAAGCTTTCTTTATATCCTTATCTCTGGTGCATTCTCAGGCATTCCCGCTCGCCGTGGACAAAAGCCGAGGATCAATGCCGCTGGCATGAAATGCGCGGGTCCAGCGCTCTTCAGCAGGCATCTCAAACACAAGCGCATCCTCACACGGCGCAACGTGCCAGCCATGCTGGTGCATTTCATCATCCAACTGGCCCGCCCCCCAGCCGGCATAGCCCAGCGCGACCAGCCAGCGCGAAGGCCCTCGCCCGGCTGCAATGGCTTTCAAAACATCCTGTGTGCTGGTCAGCCCCCATTTATCGGCCACTTGCAGCGTGCCTTCCCCGCCCCAATCCGTCGCATGGAGCACAAAGCCGCGGCCGGGCTCAACCGGGCCGCCAAAATGCACAGGGACATTCGGCGCCACGCCCGGATCAAGTCCCAATTGGTCCATGAGCTTGTGAAAGCCAATGCCCTCTAACTCATGGCCAATGCCAATCCCCAAGGCCCCTGCCTCATCATGCGCGCACAAGGCAATGACGGCATGGTCAAAGCGCGGATCCCCAATTCCCGGCATGGCGAGCAGCAATTGTCCGGTTAGGAATCGTGCGTTGGTCATGCGTGACCTCTACCCCATATCTGGTCGGGCTGAAATAACAGGCCATAAAAACGACGCTGCGGGGCGACGACCTGTCCGCGCGGCCTCTGTTGGGCGGCAGTGCGCCCCAGCCCAGCCCAGCCTAGGCCAGCCCAGCCTAGCCCAGCCTAGCTGTCATCCACGCCGGTTGTGAGGCCAAGGTCGGGCACACCAATGGACCGGCGCCCGCCAAAATCGGTGCGGACCACAATCAACCCATTTTTTTCCATATGCTCAATCAATCGACGCACGCGCCCGGGGGATCGGGTGCCATAGGCTTGCGCAAGCGCATCATCGCTGGGGCACACGCCACCGGATTGCGCTGCACGCGCAATTAACAAAAACGGCGCCAGCATATCATCTGGAACGCGCGGGGCGATGACCATAATCTCGGCCCAACGCGGATCAGTTGGATCCATAATGCCAGCCAAAGCGGCCGCCAACCGGCGTTCAAATTCGGGCAAGCCCAAGGGCGCCCGGGGTAATTTTTGCATCCGGCAGCGCACCGTGAAATCCTGATACAGCGTTGCCTTGGGCTGGAAGGCGCACTCAGCATCGGCCACCATATCTGCCAGTACTGCGCGGATAATCGCCTCAACATCCTCCATCTGCTCGGCGTGCTCCGCTGGGGCTAAGGCGGGGAGCGCCCCCTCTGCTGCCACAGGCGTCACAGGCACATCGGCCAAGGCTGCCATCTGGTCCAGCAAGGCACTGCTGGGCGGTGGCGCAGGCGGTGATGGCGGCAGAGATGAGCGCTCCTCTGCCTCAAAATCAAATAATTTGGCCTGCAAACTGGCTCCATCCGCCTCGGGCAGAGGCAATAAGCTGTGCGTCCCCATGCGCGTACTGGTGCGAACCGAACCAATGCGAATGGAAACGGGTCTGCGGCAAATGGCAGGGCCTAGCGCCAAGAATTGGCCGCGATCCAAATCCCGGATCATTTCTGCCTGTTTGCGCTCCATGCCCAGCAAATCTGCGGCACGTGCCATATCAATATCCAGAAATGTTCGGCCCATGAGGAAGTTCGACGCCTCTGCCGCCACATTCTTGGCCAGCTTTGCCAGACGTTGGGTCGCAATAATCCCCGCCAAGCCGCGCTTGCGGCCCCGGCACATCAGGTTCGTCATCGCGGCCAAGCTTAGGCGGCGCGTTTCATCACTGACATCTCCGGCAACAGCAGGCGCAAACATCTGCGCCTCATCCACCACAACAAGAGCGGGGTACCAATGCTCCCGCGGGGCATCGAACAAGGTTGATAAAAACGCCGCAGCACAGCGCATCTGCGCTTCGAGCTCTAGATTGTCGAGCGCAAGAACCACCGAGGCCCGATGTTCCCGCACCCGCGCGGCCATCTTCACAATCTCGCGCCCGTCATAGGCCCCAGCATCAATGACAATATGGCCAAATTCATCGGCCAGCGTCACGAAATCGCCTTCAGGATCAATCACCACTTGCTGCACTTGGCCGGCGCTTTCTTCCAACAAGCGGCGCAACAAATGCGATTTTCCCGACCCGCTATTGCCCTGCACAAGCAATCGCGTCGCCAATAGCTCTTCAATGTCGATATGGACCGGCGCGCCAAGCTTGTCGGTGCCGATGTTGATGCTGGGTTTCACGCCTGTCGCCATGACGCACCACTCCGCCGCGAGCAAGGCGGCTGGCGGAAAAGGCTATTTCAGATGTGTAAAACCATCGCGTGAAGGGCCGAATTGGGGCGGGTATATTCGCCCCTACCCATAAGCTGCTGCATCCTCTAGAACAAACAGATGAGCAGACCGGGGCAGCGGCGCACAACCGCCTATGACATTGCGTATAAGCTGGGCATTGCCCAGTCCACGGTATCGCGCGCGCTGAACGGCAATAAAAATGTCAGCCCAGCCATGCGCCAGCGTGTGCTGCTGGCCGCCCAAGAGCTTAACTATTCCGTCAATCAGGCTGCCGCTCGATTGCGGACCAAAAGCACCAAGACATTGGCACTGGTTGTCCTGCACCGGCCTGATGAAGGCCCGACTGAGATAAACCCCTTTTACTTTTCTCTCCTTGGCTGTGTTGGCGCATCGGCCGCTGCGCGCGGCTATGACTTGCTGGTCTCGTTCCAAGATGTGGGGGGGCAGCTTTTTGGCTATTTTGAAGATAGCCGACAGGCCGATGGGCTGATTGTGATTGGCAGTTCCCAAAATGAAGACGCCTGGCGTTACTTCAAAGGCATTGCTGATGATGGCTATTCCGTTGTCTTCTTTGGATCACCTTATTCCACCGAAACGGCGGTGCGTGCGGACAACCGCACCGGCGGTGCCATGGCGGCACGCCATTTGGTTGAACAAGGCCGTCGGCGCATTGCCTATATTGGGCCGCCCAGTCCGGCCCAACAGCAATTTGAGGCCCGTTTTGCAGGCTTTGCGACAGAATTGGCCAAACAAGGGCTAAACCCGATTATTGCGCCCATCCCCTCTGGCGAGAGCAAAGAAGAACAAGGGGCCGCCGCCATTGCCGCGCTGCTTGATGCTGGGACAGAGTTTGACGGCGTTTTTGCGGTCACAGACTTGTTCGCACTGGGCGTGCTGCAAAAGCTGCAAGAGCGGGGAGTGGATGTCCCCCACGCTGTGTCCGTGGTCGGCTTTGATGGGATTCGCGCCGGGCTTTACGCCTACCCCACGCTGACCACGATTGAGCAAGATTTGGGACGCGCCGGCGAAATGCTGGTCGATAATGTGATCGCCGCGATTAACGGGGAAAGCCCAGCCCTGGACCCTGTCCCCGTCAATCTGCAAATCCGCGGCAGCAGCCGGTCTTAAGCTGCTTTTTTGGCCTCAGGCCATGCCCTTGGACAGGTCCATCCGCGAGGCATCGCCAATTTGCGAGCCGCCATCACAATCCAGAATTGTCCCTGTAATATAAGCCGCTGCTGGCGAAGAGAGGAAAACGGCACATTCGGCCACTTCCTCAATCTCACCCCAACGCTTCATGGCAATCCGGTCAAAATGGCTTTGCCGCGTGGCAGAATCGGGGGCAAGGCGCGCCATGCCTTCGGTATTGGCAATCGGACCAGGCGAAATGCCGTTCACGCGCACATGGGGGCCCCATTCCAGCGCTAGCACGCGGATCAACTGGTTGATGCCCGCCTTGGCAGCACAGGCATGGGCCTGCAGCGCAGACGCGTTGATCGCTTGACCTGCCGTAATCGCAATCAGCGAGGCACCGGGCAGATTAAGCAAATCGTGACAGCCGCGAAACACATTGAAAGTGCCATTCAAATCAATATCGACAACGGTGCGGAACGCGTTGGCCGACATCCCCAAGACAGGCGCAAGGAAATTGCCTGCCGCACCTGAGACGACGATGTCCATCTTGCCGAAGCGGTCAACAATCTGCTCCATAGCGCCACGAATGGCGGCATAATCGCGCACATCGGCAGATAATCCCATGGCATCAGGGCCAATGTCACGGGCGGCATTGGCGGCTTTTTCCGGGTTGCGGCCACAGACTGCCACCTTGGCCCCCAATTGCGCATAGCGTTTGGCAATACCCAAGTTAATGCCGCTGGTGCCGCCTGCCACAAAGGCAACTTTGCCGGCCAAAAGATCATCCCGAAATGTTTGCATCTTACTCTCCTAAAATCAGCTTAGTCGCGGCGCTGGGTGCGCCCCCGGTCCATCACAGCCAGGCGGCGGCGTTCAACCTCATCGGCTGACACTTGGCCATTGGCCGCGCCCGAAATCTGGGCTTCCAGCGCCATCCCCTCGCCAAAGCTGCGCTCAAAACCTTGATTGATAAGCGCCTTATACGCCTTGAGCATCGCCGGATCGATGCTGGCCATATCTGCCGCCAATGCGCGCGCCGTGGGCAGCAAATCTTCTGGCGCAACCACGCGATTCACCAAACCCCAGTCACACGCCGTCTGCGCATCCAGAAAATTGCCCGTGAACGACAATTCGCGCGCCCGGTAAATGCCAATGAGCCGGGATAGTTTTTGAGACAAGCCCCACCCCGGCAATATGCCAACGCGCGCATGGGTGTCGGCAAAGCGGGCCTTGGTAGAGGCGATGAGGACATCACAGGCCAATGCCAATTCAAAGCCGCCCGTAATTGCGACACCATTAATGGCCCCAATCACCGGCTTTGAGCAGCCTTCAATGGCTTTTACGGGGTTGCGCTGCGCATCGGTGGCGTTGGCATCGCCCAAGTTGCTTGTGTCTGCACCCAGTTCTTTCAGGTCGAGCCCAGCGGTAAAAGCACGATTGCCCGCCCCTGTTAAAATGACCACATGAATCGACGAGTCTGCCTCAATCTCCACCAGTGTTGCAGCCAATTCAGCACGCAGCGCCGCCGACAGTGCATTCATGGCCTCAGGCCGGTTCAATGTCACCACGGCAACATTGTCATCACGGTCCAGTGTCACGAGGGGCATGAGAGTCTCCTTTGCCCCTTGATCGGCCAGCTTGACGTATACGTCAATAACGGCGGGTTAGATGAGCCGTTCTTGCGCAGACCGGACACTGCCCAGATAGCGCATCATGGCATCTGCTGCGGCGTCTGAGAGGCGAATGAAAACGCGCCGCCCATCGACCGGATCGGAAACACGCTCAAACAAGCCATTTTCGGTCATCATTCTAATCCAACGAAGGGCTGTGGTTGGGGGCACGGCTGATGCAATGCACAGGCTGGAAACAGCCACTTGGACACGCTCTTGCCGGGCGGCCATTAAATCCAGCAGCATATCCCACGCAGGATCGGCAAATAAGCCGGGATCAAAATAGCGGTCCCGCAGCCGCCGCATCCGGATGAGCCCCCGAATTTCACGCGCACTTGGCGGGCTATCTGCACCTGCAGGTTCGCCGAAAAAACCGGGCCGCACATCCCCAAAACTGGGGTCTGATAAGGGCGCTTGAGCCGAAAGATTGGCCAACGTCCGCGCAATACGGCCCACTTCATCCGCGAGACGCTGAAGGCGAGCAGCATCTACATCGCGCGAGACATCAGACAAGATCCCAGGCCGGCTGCTCAGAGCAACAGAAATGGACGCCGCATAATCCGCGATATCTGGATCAATCAAAATGGCATGACAGATGGCCCAAAGCGTTTCTGGCAGATTGTCCAACATCGCCAAGGATGCTGACAAGATAACGGGGCAGTGGATACGCGCTGCATCTTGGGCGAGCCGCGTCAGCTGAGCAACATTCTCCAGCGACGGCGAGGTCATGATCAACAAATCCGGCGCCGGCGATAATTGGGGTTCGTTCACCCCTATGCCAACTTGCGTATGGGCAAATCGCAAGCCCATGCCCAGCACGGCTTGGGACAAGGTTTCGGGCAGATCAGCTGCAGCAGACGCAATCTGCACCAAGGGAGAAAAGACAGCATTTTGCCCGACGAAATGGTCCATAACGCGCCTCATGCCTGCCCCAATTGGACATCATGACACTATGGTGCCTCCATTTTGGCAGAAAGTCGCCCCAAAAACGCTCCATTCCCGACAAAGCCCAGTCCATAACTGCACCAAAGCAGGACAAAAGCGGTTAGACTGACTCGCGGGTTAAGCGCATCATATCCTCATTATGATGGACAAATTGCCCCGCCTCTTGAGCGCCCGTAAGCGCAAGCATGGACTGAGCAACACGTGCCGCCGCAATGGAGCGATAGCGCGACAAAACTTGCGGCGTTAAAACATCTGTGATCGGGCTGAGCGCGATGGCCAGCCGCTCCCCCAGCCGCAGGCGCCCTGCCCGCTGACCGCGCAGCAAGCCGGGCCGCACAATATCAATCCGCTCAAAACCAATATTGGCTATGGCTGTTTCTGCCTTACCTTTGGTCGCCAAGTAAAAATTGCGCGAGGCGGCGTGCGCCCCAACTGAAGATATCATCAAGAACTGACGCGTCCCCGCCCCACAGGCAGCCCGCGCAAAGGCCAGCACCAAATCATGGTCGACAGCGAAGAAAGCCTCTTGTGAGCCGGCATCGCGAATGGTGGTTCCCAAGGCCGAGCAGGCAACATCAAAGCCGCCCTCCATCAATTGCGGCCATTGATCCGCAGTCCCAATCCGCTCTTCCAGCTTTGCGTGCACAATGCCCGAGGGCCGACGGCCAACGGAAACAACGGCGTCGATCCGGGGCGCCGCGCACAAAAGATTAAGGAGCTGCCGGCCAACTAGGCCCGTCCCTCCGGCAATAATAACGCGCAAGAGCATTCCCCCAAATGCAACTCAAGCGGCAACGCTAGCATTTTGCACGCAGAGTGCAATGCGCGTCGGGGCAAGGAAGGTTTATCCCGTGACTTAAAAGCTATCCGGCAGGTCGACCCCGCCAATCAACTCTCTATGCCGGGAAATGGCATAACGATCTGTCATGCCAGCAATAAAATCTGCAATATGCCGGTCCAACGCAGGTTGATCTTCAGGCGCATCTGTGCGCCATTCCTCGGGCAGCAAATCACGATCTGCCTGATAGGCTGAAAAGAGCGATGTCACGATACATCGGCAGGTTGCCGCAATCTCTAATTGTCGCGGATGATGGTATAAATTGGCGTACATAAAGCGTTTTAAATCTGCCTCGCCGTGCGCCATCGCCGGTGAAAACCCAACCAACGCCATTGGTGCGTGCCGAACATCGGCTTCTGTCTCGACGCCATAATGCGCAATGCGGCGCTGGGTTTCCGCAATCACATCATTCACCATGGCGCCAATCTGGCTGCGGACTATTTCTGCAGCCAAAAGGCGGCGGTCGGCCTGTGGAAAGCGATCACGAACTTGCGGCCAGCTTTCGCGCACCAAAGGGGCATCCATCACCTGATCAAAATCGAGCAAGCCAGCGCGCAGACCATCATCAATATCATGATTGTCATAGGCAATATCGTCCGCAATGGCGGCCACTTGTGCCTCCAACGACGCCCGCTTTGCCAAATCTAAAGGAAAGGCCGCGTCTACGTCTGCCATCGCCCAGCCCGGCGCGTAAATCGGGCCATTATGCTTGGCAAGGCCCTCAAGCGTTTCCCAGCTTAGGTTCAGGCCCGGCCAATTGGGATAAACACGTTCTAACCGCGTCAAAATCCGCAGACTATGGCCATTATGATCAAAGCCGCCTGACGCCACCATGGCCTGTTCCAGCCCAGCCTCGCCTGCATGGCCAAAGGGAGGGTGGCCAATATCATGCGCCAAACACAAAGCTTCGGTGAGGTCCTCATCCAACCCCAAGGCGCGCGCGATTGTCCGGCCAATCTGGGCCACTTCAATACTATGCGTCAGGCGAACGCGAAAATGATCCCCATCAGGGGCCACAAAAACCTGCGTTTTATGCCGCAAACGCCGGAACGAAATGGAATGGACAATCCGGTCCCGATCCCGCTGAAACTCGCTGCGTGGGCCACGCGCCCCCGTGCCTGTTTCAGCATATTGCCGGCCTCGACTGCGCAGCGGATCACAAGCAAAGGCAGCTCTCATCGCGGTCAATTATCGACCCGCTCAATTTCCTGACCTGCCTCAGAATTGAAGACCATGGCCTTCACGCCTTCGCTTGCCAGATCCTTCACCAATTCTCGCGCCGCTTTGCTGGATCGCATCGGACCCACCAACAGGCGGTTAGTCTGCAGATAGGGCACCGACCACGGCTTTTGATCCCCCAAAGCCTTAGGAGCTTGCGATTTCAAATTACGCCACGTGCCCGGCAGGCCCGCTGTATTGCGCCCAGTTGCAATTTGCACCCAAAGCCGGGCTGGGTTGCGGCGGGCTTTGGCCGCTTCTTCTGCAGCTTTGCGTTCTTGCGCTGCCTTTTCCGCGCGCGCCTTTTCTTCGGCGGCAGCCTTTTTCTGTGCGGCCAAGCGCAAAGCCTTCAGCTTTGCTGCATCTGGCAGCGCAACAGGCGCACTTTCAGGCTCAAGCTGAAGCGTATTCACAATCTCGCCAAGCGTCAGCCGCGGGGCAGGCGCGGGCGGCTGTTCTGCCATCGGCAAGCTTGGCTGAACGGGGGCTGCCTCGGCCAGCTGAACTGGCGCTTCCTGGTCTAGAAGCGACTGAGACGAGGCTGTAGTTTCCGGCATTTGCGCCGCGGGCGTTGAGGCTTGCGCAAGCTGGATGGCGGCAGCCTCGGGTGAAGGTGCCGCCGGCGCCACGGAGGCTGTGGCAGGTGACACGCTGGCCCCAGGCGCCGAACTTTGCGGAGCCGCGCTGGAAAATACCGTGCCCGTGGCAATGGCGGGCAACTGCATTTGCGATGCCGTTGACGCGGGCAGGCTGGCTGACTGAACCGCTGGCGCAGCGCTGACACTTGGCGCCGCCATCGTCCCCGCGGGCGCCGACGTAGCAGAGGCCGCGGGCGGCGTCGTGACGGGCGGCGTCGTGACGGGCGTTGGGGCAGCACGCGCCACGGGTGGCGCACTTGCGAGGGACGGCGCGCTGGGCAATGTGGACCGCGCCGAGGCGACTGGCGCCTGGGCCATATCTCCCACCCCCGAAGCAGAGGCGCGGGCGGGTGCGGGCGGCACTTCAAAACGAGCCACAGGCGTTTGTGCCATGGGCGTGGGTAGGCCTGGGGGGGCAGCTGCTGCAAGGCTTGCCGCACGCGTGCTGGCTTGCTCAGCTGCAGCAAGTGGAGCGGCCATGCCAGACGGAGCAATGGCCGAAGCAGACCGGCCCCGCGCGGCAAGAGCCGCCAGTTGCGAATCTCGGCCAGATCGTCCTGCGCGTCGGACATCAGCAGTGCCGCTTGCGTCACTATTTGCAGGCGCGGACCGGCGATCAGCCTCCGTCACGGCCAGCTTTACAGCCGCCCCAGCTTCGAGGGGCTGGAAGCTATCTTCTGTCAGCAGAACGGGGCTATTGCTATTCATCGCGGGCAAGGTGCCAAAATGCACCGCATGGGCTTTTGCCGCAGATCCAAGGCCCGTAAGGCGCTGCATAAAGCCAAGCATTGAGGCCGCAGTGTCAGCTGGCGCCACCATCCGCACAATTCGTTCAGCGCCCGGCGTATCGCCATTCATCGCCAAAATAAACGCACGGGCCCGCCACGCCCCCTGATCATTCTTGCGGACCAGTGGGTCCAGCCGGGCAAGTGCTGCCTCTTTGTCCCCCGCAATACCCAAGGATAATGCAAGGCGCCGTGTCACCTCGTCAGTCGGGCGCAAGCGCAGGGCGGTCAGATAGTCGCGCTGTGCCTTTTTACCGTCCCCTTCCAGATCATGTGCCAAGCCACGATCCGCCACCACGTCCTGCTCTGGCGCGCCCAAGGCAAGGGCCTCATCAAACACGCGCAAGGCTTCGCGAGATTTTTCCAACATGGTCAGGCTGCTGCCAAGGCCTGTTTTCGCACGCCAATTTTGGGGCGATAATTCTTCGGCGCGGGCAAAAAAGCCAAAGGCGGCATTTGCATCGCCAATGGCGAGCGCGCCTTGACCTGCCAGCAGCAAGGCATCCACATTATAAGGATCGCGCGCCAGAGCCTTTAAATTTTCAGATAGTTGCGCCGCAGGATCGGCCTCGCTTGCCAAGCTTTGCGGTGGAGACACAAGCTGCGCCAGCCCCGGACTTGCGGAAACCACGCAAAAGGACACCAGACACGCACGCACGAGCGACAGCTTCATCTTCATGTCTGTCTATCTAAACCGCTGCCCGCCAGAGACAAGGCCCAAGACAGTTTAGCGGGCCGGGCCGTTGCCCTTGCCCGCTAAAGCGTCAGCCAGCCAATCGGCAAGGCCCAATTATTGATTATTCTGGCGGTTCAAAAAGCGCGGAATATCGAGCGGGTCCGATTTTGCAGCGTCGTCTGACTTGGCAGCACCGCGTGCAATGCTGGACATCCGCTCAAACAAGGTGCCCCCCAGCGGGCCAGACCGCGGCGCAGGACGATCGGGCTGCGCGTCTTCCGCAGGTGCGTCAGTCATCCAGCTGGGGCGGGGTGCTTCTGCCGGTGCATCAGCGGCCGGCAAAGGGTTGGGCACGGGCGGCTCAGCCAGGCTTTCAGCCCCCAAGATAAGCTCATCCTCGGCAGACGGCGGTGTCAACACCAGTTCCTCTTCCTGCGCAGCGCCTGGGGCAGTTTCTGTCAGGTCCAAAGGCGCTTCCGCACTTTCACTGGCAGGTTCTTCTGCCAGGGGTTCGGCAACAACAGGCGCAGCCGGCGTGACGGGCGCAGGCGCAGGCGCAGACGCAGGCGCAGCAATAGGCGCTGCCGGCTGAAGTTCAGCCTTTGACTCTTCAGGCTTGCGCATTGGGGATGAGAAGAATTGCGGGGCGCGCGGCTCTGGTGCTGTGGCAGCTGACGCCTCAATGCCCGTGGCCACCACTGACACGCGGATCTTGCCATTCAAGCTATCGTTAAAGGCCGAACCCCAGATGATATTGGCATCAGGATCAACAAGCTCCTTAATATGCGACGCCGCTTCATCAACTTCCATCAGGCGCATATCTTCCCCGCCGGTGATCGAGACGATCACGCCCTTGGCGCCCTTCATCGACACGCCGTCGAGCAGCGGGTTTGCAATCGCCTTTTCTGCCGCCTCAATGGCGCGGTTATCGCCTTCGGCTTCGCCCGTGCCCATCATCGCCTTGCCCATCTCGCTCATCACTGTGCGAACGTCCGCAAAGTCGAGGTTGATGAGGCCGGGCATCACCATCAAATCGGTAATGCCACGCACGCCCTGCTGCAGAACTTCGTCTGCCATGGCAAAGGCTTCCTTGAAGGTCGTCGACGGATTGGCAATCAGGAACAAATTCTGGTTGGGGATGACAATCAGCGTATCAACATGCTTTTGCAGCTCGGCAATGCCAGCTTCGGCGGATTTCATCCGGCGGCTGCCTTCAAAGCTGAACGGCTTGGTGACAACACCCACTGTCAGAATACCGCGATCACGCGCAGCCTTTGCAATAACGGGGGCCGCGCCTGTGCCCGTGCCGCCGCCCATGCCAGCGGCGATAAAGCACATGTGCGAGCCTTCTAGCGCGCGTTCAATCTGGTCAATTGCTTCATCGGCGGCTGCGCGACCAATTTCGGGACGAGAGCCAGCACCAAGGCCCTGCGTGATTTTCAGGCCCAGCTGGATACGGCGCTCAGCCGGGCTGCTGTTCAGCGCCTGCGCATCGGTGTTCGCGACAATGAAATCCACGCCCTGAACTTGGTTGGCGATCATATTGGCAACGGCATTGCCGCCTGCGCCGCCACAGCCGATCACGCTGATGCGCGGTTTCAGCTCTTCCACTTCCGGTGCGATGAATTCGATCGTCATTCCTATTCCCCTAGCCTGTCCAAGGAAGCTGCCCTCCCCGAACTCTGGTGCACAAAACCCGCCAACACCCTCCCCAGTTGCAGACGGAGCTGGCCGTAAAAACCCGAATCAAAAACCCAATATCATGGGCCCGGCACACGGATCAGCATCAAAATGCTGTTTTGATTGCTGAAATCAGCTTTTCAAGCAGCCCTTCATGATCGGAGCGAATTACCTGTTGATGATGTGGCTTGATGACGCGGACATCAATGGGATCAGACGCCGCATAATAGACCAAACCGGCCAAAGTGGCAAAGCCGGGCCCGCTATGTGCGTCGGGCAGGCCAATAAGCCCACGGGGGCGGCCAACACGCACGGCGCGGCCCAGCACGCCTTGCACATAATCGGCCATGCCTTTCAGCTCAGCCCCGCCGCCC
>JBEDNE010000138.1:0-5482 GCA_041170745.1 Pseudomonadota bacterium | reverse complement strand
GGTCATGTGAATGCTGAACGCCAGGGCGCACAGCCCAGCATTGGTGCAGATGTTGGATGTCGCCTTTTCGCGGCGGATATGCTGTTCCCGCGTCGAAAGCGTCAGCACAAAGCCGCGCTTGCCTTCGGCATCGACAGTTTCGCCACATAGGCGGCCCGGCATCTGGCGGACGAACTTTTCCTTGCAGGCAAACAGGCCCACATAAGGCCCGCCAAATTGCAGGCCGACGCCCAGCGACTGGCCTTCGCCCACAACAATATCGGCCCCCATATCGCCCGGCGCGCGGATTGCGCCCAAGGCAACAGGTTCCGTCACCACGGCAATCAGCAGCGCGCCCGCTTCGTGCGCACGGGCGGCAAGCGCCGACAAATCTTCGATCCGGCCCAGAATATCGGGATATTGAACAACCACACAACTTGTATCGCCATCAATCGCATCGATCAGCTTGGCACTATCCGTCTCAGCCGACAGGCTGGGGCGTGCCGTTTCCAGATGGTCGCCCGTGAAGTGCGCCATAGTCTTGGCAACGCTCACATAATGCGGATGAAGACCGCCTGAGAGAATGGCCTTTTTGCGCTTGGTAACGCGGCCCGCCATTGAGATCGCTTCCCAGCACGCGGTTGAGCCATCATACATGGAGGCATTCGCCACATCACAGCCAAAGAGGCGCGCGACTTGCGTTTGAAATTCAAACAGCATTTGCAGCGTGCCCTGCGCAATTTCTGGCTGATAGGGCGTGTACGCCGTCAGGAATTCGCCGCGCTGAATGAGGTGATCCACGCTTGCCGGCACATGATGCTTATACGCGCCCGCACCGAGAAAGAAGGGATGGTCACTCGCCACCAAGTTCTGCCGCGCCAGCTTCGAGAAATGCCGTTCCACCACCATTTCGCTGGCATGGCCGGGAAGGCCATGGACAGGGCCGTCCAATTGCGCCGCGGCAGGCACATCGACAAACAGATCATCAATAGACTGCGCCCCAATGGCGGCCAGCATCTGCTGCCGATCAATGGGGGTGAGAGGAAGGTAGCGCATCAAACGGCTCCCGCGTGACGTAAAAAGTTAAAGACCGGCGACAAATGCCTTGTACGCAGCAGCGTCCATCAGCCCATCGAGCTGCGACGGATCATCCAGGGTCAGGCGGAAAAACCAGCCTTCGCCTTCGGGGTCTGAATTGACGAGTGACGGATCCTCGTTCAGCGCGTCATTGCCCGCAATCACGGTGCCGGAAACAGGCGCATAAACGTCTGACGCGGCTTTCACCGATTCCACCACGGCAGCATCGCCACCCTTGGTCACCGCAGCGCCCGCAGCCGGAATCTCAACGAACACAATGTCGCCCAATTGGCTCTGCGCATAATCCGTAATGCCAACGACAGCTTCGTTGCCATTTACCTCAATCCATTCATGCTCATCCGTAAAATACCGGGTCATTTGGCGGCTCCTCTGCGGTGATAATTATTGGGAATGAAAGGCATGGGCGTCACGGTCAGCGGCACGCGCTTGCCGCGCACATCGGCTTCCAGCGTGGTGCCAGGGGCGGCATGGCTGGCGGACACATAGCCCATCGCAATGGGCGCATTGACGCTGGGGGCAAAGCCGCCCGACGTCACGCGGCCCATTTCGGTGTCGCCTGCATAGATCACCGCGCCTTCGCGCACGGGCATTCGCCCTTCAACCAGCAGGCCAACACGTTTGCGATCAGGCCCATTGGCGATCCGCGCCATAATTGCCGCTTCTCCGGGGAAACCGCCTTCGGCGCGGCGGCGCTTGGAAAAGCCGAACATCAAATCGGCAGAAACAGGGTCCGTCTCTGGGTCCAGATCATGCCCATAGAGCGGCAGGCCCGCCTCCAACCGCAAGGAATCGCGCGCACCAAGGCCAATAGGTTTCACCTCCGGCTGGGCGCACAGTGCCTCGACAAAGGCCGTGACATGTTCTGCGGGGATGGAGATTTCAAATCCGTCTTCACCCGTATAGCCAGACCGGCTGATCCACAGTGGCTCCAGCTCCCACAGGAAGGGGCCAGCCTCCATGAAGAACAGCTTATCCACGCCGGGGACAACGCGTTTCAGCGCAGTCACGGCTTCGGGGCCTTGCAGCGCAATCAGTGCGCGATCATCCAGATGATTGATGACAATATCATCGGGTAAATGCTCACGCAGATGGGCAATATCATCCCATTTCATCGCGCCATTGACGACCAGATAAAGCCCCATTGGCGCACGAGCGACCATCAGGTCATCCAATATGCCGCCGTCGTCATTGAGCAAAAGGCCATAGCGTTGGCGGCCCTCGGGCAATGTCTTGACGTCCGTGGAAATCACCTTTTCCAGCGCGGCATCAACATCGGGGCCTGACATCATCAATTGGCCCATATGCGAGACATCAAACAAACCCGCATGGGCGCGAGTCCACAGATGTTCGGCCATAATCCCTTCATAGTGAATGGGCATATGATAGCCGGCAAATGCCACCATGCGCGCCCCACGCGCGCGGTGCCATGCGTCTAGCGGCAAGGCAGAGGGCGCTTCTGCCGCGGCATCCAATTCGGGTGTTTCAGTCTCGCTCACGTCCAACGGCTCCACGCACAGAGTTACCAGCGCGATGCCCGAAGGCAGTGCGCCGGACCCCCTCTGTCACGGGAACCTGAGAGCTTTCACGGCGCCTAAAGGCTGCCGCTTACCCCTTCGGTGGTTCAGGCCGAAGCCAGAACGCTTTCCAGAGTGCCGCATATGTCAGCGCGGTCCTTTTGCCTGAGAGATTCCGGGGTGGTTGCTCCTTCGGCGGACCTGCCAGGCAGGACTCTCTCCCGCGCTGTCAGCGACTCGCTTTAAATGGCTCTCCCCCTGATGTGAGTCAACCAGTCTCAGGGCTTAGTGCAGCCGCCCAGGGGATAACCGCTTAGCGCGTGGCGTTATATTTCAGTTGTTCGTCCGTCAGTTGGAAGCCGACAAGCAATTCAAAACTGGCCTTTTGCACAGCGGCACGGACATCGGGATCCGCCAAGGGATCAAGCGCGGCATCCACATCCCCCGCTTTGCGCTTGCGAGTCAGACGTTCTTGCACCTGCGGCGGCAGCGTTGCGGCAGCATGGTTCACATATCCCGTGGCACTGCCCTTTGCCTCGGCCCGACGCGCGCCATCCGCAAAATTCAGCACAATTGTGCTGATGCGCTTGGACACAACGACGCGGCCACCCTGCACCACCGTTGCAAAATAGGGCAAGACAAGCTGGCGTGCGCCGCTGGTATTGGTTCGCGTGGCAACCACGTCAAAGCTGGCCGACGCCACAATATCTTCGCCCTGCTCAACACAGGATGAGCGCAAATTGGTGAGCGTTGCGACCACATCAATTGCATCGGCGGTGCGCGCCTCAGCGGTGCTGAACAAAGTGACATCACCGGTGTAGACCGGAATGGCAATGCCCGGACAGGCCGAGCGTGTAATGGCAATACCACCCGACGAATCAATATCCCCCTCTCTGGTGCAGCCCGTAAGAGCAAGGGCGGCAAGGCTGGTCAGGACGAAGGATTTGCGCAGCATGTCAGATGGATTCCTCACAGATAAGGTGGGCTGGTATAGGAAGCGCCTTTCCCGGCTGCAAGCAATCGCGTAGGGGCAATGTCTATGAGCGATGCAAAACCGCCCCTAACTGTCTTAATTGCTGCCCCGCGTGGCTTTTGCGCAGGCGTGGACCGCGCCATCTTGATCGTGGAGAAAGCGATCGCGCAATATGGTGCCCCCGTCTATGTCCGGCATGAGATTGTCCATAATCGCTTTGTGGTGGATAGCCTCAAAGCCAAAGGCGCCGTCTTTGTCGAAGAGCTGGACGAAGTGCCCGATGGGGTGCCTGTCGTCTTTTCCGCACATGGCGTGCCCAAAATTATTCCCGCAACGGCTGATGCCCGAGGGCTAGACTGGCTCGATGCCACCTGCCCGCTGGTGTCCAAAGTCCATCGTCAGGCCGAGCGGCTGGTGGAACAGGGCAAGCATATCATTTTCATTGGGCATGATGGCCACCCGGAAGTCATTGGCACTTTTGGCCAAGTGCCTGAAGGCGCCATGACCTTAATTGAAACCGTGGCAGATGTTGCTGCCCTGCCAGATTATGATGGGGCAGCGCTGGGCTTTTTGACGCAGACCACCCTATCCGTGGAGGATACAGCAGCCATTGTTGAGGCGTTGAAAACGCGCTTCCCGGATATTCAGGGACCGCGTGGAGAAGATATTTGCTACGCCACCAGCAACCGGCAAGAATCTGTGAAAGCCGTGTGCGCACGTGCCGAAAAGCTGATTGTGATTGGCGCGCCCAATTCATCCAATTCGCTGCGGTTGGCAGAAGTGGGAGAACGTCTTGGCGTACCCGCGCAATTGGTGCAGCGTGGCAAAGACATTGATTTTGAGTGGTTGGGCACGCCCAGCATCTTGGGACTAACAGCCGGGGCCTCTGCGCCTGAAGTCTTGGTACGGGAAGTGGTCGAGGCGCTGCGTGACCGCTTCGACTTGCACGAAGAGCAGGTAACGACGGCGGAAGAGAATATGGTCTTCAAACTGCCCCGCAAGCTTACCGCCTAAGCATGGCCGTTTACACGCACATCGCTGCCGAGGACATGGCGGAGTATGTTCGCGCCTTTGGTGCAGGCACCTTGCGGTCTGCCAAGGGCATCGCGGAGGGCGTGGAAAACAGCAATTATCTGGTTGAGACGGACAAAGGCCGCTTCATTTTCACGGTGTATGAAAAGCGGGTGGACACGAATGATCTGCCCTTTTTTCTGGGGATGATTGATCATCTGGTGGCCAAAGGCTGCCCAGTTCCGGCTGCCCTGAAAACCGCCGAGGGTGCGGGCACCATTACCCGCCAAGGCAAGGCTATGGCGATGATGGCATTTATGCCCGGCCTAACCGTCACGCACCCCACCCCTGGACAAGCGCGCGCAACGGGCCATGTCTTGGGCCAATTGCATGCAGCACTGGCTGATTTTTCCATGAGCCGTCCCAATAGCTTGGGGCCGGAAGGCTGGTACGCGCTGGCCGAGAAATGCGGCGATGATCTGGACCAGATTAAGCCGGGCCTAAAGGCGCGGGTTGCAGATGAATGTGCATTTATTCGCGCCAACTGGCCGCAAGATTTGCCTCGCAGTGTGATCCATGCTGACCTCTTTCCCGATAATGTTTTGATGTCGGGCGATCAGGTTTGTGCCGTGATCGACTTTTACTTTGCCTGCACCGAAATTCGGGCTTGGGATTTGGCCGTCACGCATAGCAGCTGGAGCTTTGATGGTGCCGATAACAGCTATCTACCCGATGTCGGCACAGCCTTGGTCGAAGGATATGAGGCAGGCTTTGGCCTAACGGATGCCGAGCGGGCAGCCTTTCCCATATTGGCACGCGGCGCGTGCTTACGCTTTTTGCTGACGCGCGCTTGGGATTGGCTGAATACTCCCGCTGATGCGCTGGTGACGCGTAAAGACCCCCTCGC
>JBEDNE010000137.1:0-12477 GCA_041170745.1 Pseudomonadota bacterium | reverse complement strand
GCCCATGACTTGCCATTTGCGCTTCCAGCGCCGTCAGCCAGTCGGGGTCGGCCGGGCGCTCATCGGCCAACAACCGGTTACGTTGGCGCATTGCAGCTTCATAACGGCTGGCATGGCCGGCATGGCTGGGGACAAGTGCCAGCACCAGCCGGTCCAAAAAGCGCCGCCGCTCGCTGGCCCCTTCCAAGAATAATCGGTCCATTGCGGGGGTCAGCCACAGGGCAGAGACCCATTCCGCCAAATCATTGGCGGCCGCCGCCGCACCGTTAATGCGCACCAAGCGTCGCTCAGGCGCTTCGGCGCGGGTGCCAGTGCCCAGTTCGACATCGCCCAGCCGCGCTGCCACGGCAAAGCCACCCGCCCCGCCCTGACGCGCAATGTCTGATAGCAAGGCTCCGCGCAGGCCCCGCCCGGGGACGAGCAGCGAAACGGCCTCTAGGATATTGGTTTTACCAGCCCCATTTTCTCCCGTCAGCACAACAAGGCCAGGCCCAGGCGCCACCACGCAATCGGGATAGGATCGAAAATCAGTCAGGCTTAGGCGGGTGATCGTCACGCGAATGTCTCTAAGCGGCTCTGGCCAAAAAGACAAAGAGGCGGCTGCCTATTCGGACAACCGCCTCTCTTCATGTCGTGCAATTCAAGAATTTAGAGGACTTCGAAGAGCCCCGCCGCCCCCTGGCCGCCGCCAATGCACATGGTGATGACGACATATTTCGCGCCGCGGCGCTTGCCTTCGATCAGCGCATGGCCAACCATGCGCGCGCCCGACATACCATAAGGGTGGCCAATCGAAATCGCGCCACCATTGACGTTCAGGCGATCCATCGGAATGCCCAGCTTATCGGCGCAATACAGCACCTGCACGGCAAAGGCTTCGTTCAATTCCCACAGGCCGATATCATCCATTTTCAGGCCATAACGCTGCAGCAGCTTGGGAATGGCAAAGACGGGGCCAATGCCCATTTCATCGGGCTCAGTGCCTGCAACGGCCATGCCGACATAACGGCCCAGCGGCTTGAGGCCCTTTTTCGCGGCAACCGATTCTTCCATCAGCACGCTGGCCGAGGAACCATCCGACAACTGGCTGGCATTGCCTGCCGTGATGTGCATATCCGGCCCCAGAACCGGCTTCAGCGCCTTCAGGCCTTCCAGCGTGGTATCGGCGCGATTGCCCTCATCCTTGGTCAGCGTGATTTCTTTTTGCGAAACTTCGCCGGTTTCCTTGTTGGTAACGGCCATAGTTGCGGTGCAGGCGACAATTTCATCGTCAAACTTGCCCGCCGCCTGTGCCTCAGCGGTGCGCTGTTGCGATTGCAGGCCATATTCGTCCTGACGATCGCGGCTGATCTTGTAGCGGGCAGCCACAACTTCGGCCGTCTGCAACATGGGCATGTAAATGTCCTTGTGCATCTTCAGCAGCTCAGGGTCTGGGGCGACGCGCATTTCCGGCGTCTGGACCAAGCTGATCGATTCCACACCACCGCCGACGCAAATGTCCATGTTATCGACAATGATTTGCTTCGCCGCTGTCGCAATCGCCATCAGGCCCGACGAGCATTGGCGGTCAATCGTCATGCCCGGCACTGTCACCGGCAGACCCGCCCGCAGCAATGCCGTGCGCGCCGTGTTTCCCGCCTGGCTGCCCTGCTGCAGCGCCGACCCCCAGCACAAATCATCAACTTCTGCTGGATCAATGCCCGCCCGCTCTACCGCAGCCCGGATGGAATAAGCCGACAATGTTGGCGACGGGGTGATGTTGAACGCCCCGCGATAGGCACGGCCAATGGGCGTGCGAGCGGTGGACACAATAACGGCACTACGCATGAAATTCTCCTGGCAATGATATCAAAAACGTCTGGCGATCAGACAAAAAACTGGGTGATCCACTCGGCCATCAAAGCAGGCTTATCCTCACCTTCAATTTCCAACGTGAATTCCATCGTCTGTTGAAATTGGCCGGGGCGCTTTTCTTCAAGCGACAGCATTTTAAAATGGCCGCGCACGCGCTTGCCAACTTTAACCGGCGCGATGAAGCGGGTTTTGTTGCCGCCATAGTTGACGCCCATCTTGATGCCATCCAGACGCGGCAAATCTGCCTGCGCCGTCAACACGGGCAGCAGCGAGAGCGACAAAAACCCATGCGCAATTGGCCCGCCAAAAGGCGTTAGCTTCGCCCGCTCTGGATCAACATGGATAAACTGGAAGTCTCCCGTTGCTTCGGCAAATTTGTTCACGCGGTCCTGATTAATCAGCATCCACTCTGACGTACCTACGTCTTTGCCAACAAGACCAAAAAGTTCCTCTTTGCTCACTACAGGCATAAGCTTTCCTCTCGCTAATGGCGCGCAACATTATTACAACGGCGCGAGTCCCAACCGGGATTTAGGACTTTCACTGAATTAGAGTCAAAAGCTATGGATTCCGCAACGTCGCTCATGCGCAGCCTTCATAGAGCCGCTGAACCCGCGGCTCTTCAGCCTCTCATCGCCCGTGCTGCGGTAGGCCCGGACGAGCGCAATCGCATTGTCGCGCGCGCCAGCGGGCTACTGGCTGACCTGCGTCGGGCACAATCCAGTGGCTGGGTGAATCAGTTCCTCAATGAATATCGGCTCAACACGCAAGAGGGCGTGGCGTTGCTCTCGCTTGCCGAAGCTTTTTTGCGCGTGCCAGATCCCGAAACTGCAGATGCGCTTATTGCGGATAAATTGGGCGATGCCGATTGGCGCGCGCATAGTGGCAAGTCACACTCCACGCTGGTCAATTCCGCAACTTGGGGGCTCGTCATTGGCCGCGCGCTGGTGAGTGACAAGGAAGAAGCCGGCACCCTGCGTCGCCTGATCGCCCGCGCGGGCGAGCCCTTTGTCCGCCAAGCGGTGGGCGCTGCGATGCGCATGATGGGCGAAATCTTTGTCATGGGCCGCACGATTGAAGAGGCCAGCGCCAGGATGGCGCGGCCCGAACATAAAGGCTTTGTTGCCTCCTTTGATATGCTGGGTGAAGCTGCACGTACCTTTGCCGATGGGGAACGCTATTTCGCCTCTTATCTTGATGCGATTGAACAAACCGGCGAAGGCCATAGCGTTTCCGTAAAGCTCTCGGCGCTCCATCCACGTTATGAAGTCGCGCATTGGGACCGGTGCGTGCCCATGCTGGGCGATTTGCTTGAAACTCTATGCTTGGCCGCCGCCCGGCGCGGTATTGCGCTCACAGTAGATGCTGAAGAGTCTGAACGGCTCGAAATGAGCCTCGACATCATCGCGCACGCTGCGCGCCACCCTGAATTGCGCGGCTGGGATGGGCTGGGCATGGCGGTGCAAGCCTATTCCAAGCGTGCGCCAGCGGTTATCCAATGGGCCGATGCCTTGGGCGCGGAAACAGGCCGCCGCATGGCCGTGCGTTTGGTGAAAGGCGCCTATTGGGACAGCGAAATCAAGCGCACCCAAGAATGGGGGCTCGAGGAATATCCGCTGTTCACGCGCAAGGCAGCAACCGATGTCAGCTGGCTGGCCTGCGCGCGCGATATGCTGCGCGCGAAGAATATTTACCCCGCTTTTGCGACGCATAATGCTTTGTCCGTCGCCTCGATCCTCGAATGGGCAGGCGACACGCGCGATTTTGAATTCCAGCGCCTGCACGGCATGGGCGATGGGCTGTATGAAGATTTGGTCCAGCGTGAAGGCTATCATTGCCGGATTTACGCGCCAGTCGGCGGGCACCGCGACTTGCTGGCCTATCTTGTGCGCCGCCTGTTGGAAAATGGGGCAAATAGCAGCTTTGTGCACCAATTGGCAGATGAGCATGTCAGTGATGAGGCGTTGCTGGCCGACCCAGTCGAAAAAGTCCGCGCTGTCGGCGGCCAACGGCATAGCTCTATCCCCCTGCCCATTGATCTGTTTGGCGCACGGCGCAACAGCATGGGCATTGATTTGCAAGACAAAGCCATTCTGGCGGATGTGGCACGGGAGATTGCGGCCACCCCAGTTCCGGCTGAACCTGGGGCAGCCCCGGCCCATGCCGTAGCGACCGCCCTTTCAGGCTTTGCCGCTTGGTCTGTCACACCGCTTGCCACCCGCGCCGATGCGTTGGAGCGGCTCGCTGATCTATTGGAAGCAGAGCGGACGCCCTTGATGGCTCTGCTGGTGAAAGAAGCGCACAAGACGCTGGGCGATGCCCTAGGCGAAGTGCGCGAGGCGGTGGATTTCTGCCGTTATTATGCTGACCAAGCACGTCATGGCTTGATGCCTGTCGAGTTGCCCGGACCAACGGGGGAGCGCAATGTGCTGCGCTATGAAGGCCGGGGTGCTTGGGTGTGCATCGCGCCGTGGAACTTCCCTTTGGCTATTTTCCTCGGTCAAATCGCGGCCGCTTTGGTCACAGGCAATAGCGTCATAGCCAAGCCTGCGCCGCAAACGCCGCGCATTGCAGCAGCAGCCGTGCGGCTGGCACATCAGGCGGGTATCCCAGCAGACGCGCTTATCCTTGCGCCCGGCGGACCAGAGGTGGGGGCTGCACTGACCAACGATCCGCGCATTGCCGGTGTTGCCTTTACGGGCTCGACTGCCACAGCCAAACGCATCGCGCGCACGCTGGTGGAGGATGATAACCGCCCGCTGATCCCGCTGATTGCAGAAACCGGCGGGATTAATGCGATGATTGTTGATTCCACAGCGCTGCCCGAACAAGTGGTTCAGGATGTTGTGATCTCTGCCTTCCGCTCGGCAGGCCAGCGGTGCTCGGCGCTGCGATTATTGTTGTTGCAAGAAGATATTGCCGAGCGGACTTTAGAGATGCTGCGCGGCGCGATGGATGCGCTGATTGTGGGCGATCCGGCAGACCCAGCAACAGATATTGGTCCCGTTATTGACCAAGCTGCCTATGACAAGTTGATGGCCTATCGCGACAGTCAAAAAGCGCGCTGGCTCCACAGCGTTGACGTGCCTGCACAGGGCCAGTTCGTCCCGCCCACAATTATCAACCTGGCCGATGTTGCGGACCTGAATTCTGAATGGTTCGGCCCGCTGCTTCATGTCGCGACATGGAAAGCAGGCGAGCTGGCGGCCACACTCAATGCCGTCAATGTCAAAGGTTTTGGTCTCACTATGGGGCTGCACAGCCGCATTGCCCGCACGGCGGATGAAGTGGAGGGGGCAGCAAAGGTTGGCAATCTCTACATCAATCGATCAATGATTGGGGCCGTTGTTGGCAGCCAGCCCTTTGGCGGAGAAGGCCTGTCGGGCACGGGCCCCAAGGCGGGCGGGCCGAATTATCTCCACCGCTTCTGCGCAGAGCGTGTGACGTCGACTGATACGACCAGCGCGGGCGGCAATGCCAGCCTCTTGTCGCTGGATGATGTGACGATCTGAGTCACCCGTGCAGCGCCTAAAAGCCATTGCGCAAAGCCTGAAGGTGGAAGCGCACACGGCGTGGCTCTGTGCGCGTGACAAAAATGTGCCATGGCCAGTCCGCCTGTTCGGGTTGGCAATTGCTGCTTACGCGCTATCGCCAATAGACTTAATCCCAGATTTCATTCCGGTATTGGGCCTATTGGATGAGGCGTTGCTCATTCCTGCCGCACTGTGGCTGTTCCTAAAACTTGTGCCGGCAGATGTGTACGCGCGCAACAAGGTACGTGCGCTAAACGCCGCCCATCGTCCCGTCAGCCGGGCTGGGGCAGTTGCTATTCTAAGTATCTGGCTATTGGCAATTGGCGCGACAGCCTTGCTCGTCCACCGCGCCTATCAGCCCTAAGGCCGCTGCTTAGCCGTTATGGCTGGCAATCCAGTTTTCAACCACTGGCGCAATGTTGGTGCGCCATTTGCCGCCATTGAAAATGCCATAATGGCCAACGCCTTCAGCAACATAATAATGCTTCAGCTTGGCAGGCAGCTTGGTCGCAATGTCGAGCGCAGCCTTAGTCTGGCCAATGCCCGAAATATCATCGCGTTCACCTTCAATAGCCAGCAGACCCACTTTGGTGATCGCCGCTGGATCCACCAACCGGCCGCGGTGCATAAACTCACCCTTAGGCAGCAGATGCCGTTGGAACACCTCATCAATGGTTTGAAGATAGAATTCTGCCGTCATGTCGCAGACTGAACGATATTCATCATAGAATGACTTTGTGGCGTCGGCGCTTTCATCATCGCCTTCGACCAGATGTTTGAACATCTCCCAATGGCTCATCAAATGATTGCCAAGGTTCATCGCCATAAAGCCGGACAATTGCAAAAAGCCGGGATACACCTCACGCCCAGCGCCGGGATAGCCCCGCGGCACACGCGCGATGACATTATGTTCAAACCACGCAAAGGGCCGTTCCATTGCCAATTGGTTGACCGCCGTTGGCGCACGGCGTGTGTCCACGGGGCCGCCCATCATCGTCAACGTCTTGGGCAAGGCCGGGTGCTTATCTGCCGACATCAGCGCAATGGCCGCATAAACGGGCACGGATGGTTGGCACACGGCCAGCACATGCGCGCCGGGGCCAATTACGTCCAAAAACTCAATCACATAATCAATATAGTCGTCCAGATCGAACCGACCCTCAGACACCGGCACAGACCGCGCATCGCGCCAATCCGTGATATAGACTTCATGGGCGGGCAGCATCCGTTCCACTGTGCCGCGCAGCAGCGTGGCATAATGGCCCGACATGGGGGCAACAATCAGCAGCTTGGGGCTGCCCTCAACCCCTTCGCGAACAAATTTCTTCAGTTGGCCAAAGGGCTTGCGGTGCACAATTTCTTCCGTCACGCGCACCGTGCGGCCATCGACAACAGTGTGATCCAGACCAAAAGCAGGCTTGCCGCGCGGGGCGGCGGCATGGGCAAACACATCTAAGGCGGCGGCAAACATTGGCCCGCCCCCCAAATAGCCAAAAGGATTTGCAGGATTGCCGAGCCATTCAGCCCCGGCGGCGGCCAAAGCGCTGGCACTGGCAAGCCAGGCGCGCTGCATTTCATAGGCGTTATAAAGCATAGAGAGTTTGCCTTCCCCCAACGCACCACCTTTGAACCATTTGCATCTTTTGTGCAACGCACAATAAGTGCCGGGCTGGATTGAGATGCCCGGCCCAGACTGCTAGGCCCGCCGGCATGGCACACCCTGAAACTCCGTCCGCCCGCCCACGCACATTGGGCAATCTTCGCATGGTTTGGGATTTTGCAGCGCGCTATCCGCTGGTCATCGCTGGCGCGCTCGTCTCTTTGATTGTCGCTGCTGGGGCCACGCTGGCCATCCCCAATGGCTTTCGGTTGGTCATTGACCGCGGATTTGCCCAATCAGGCGGCAATATTGATCGCTGGTTTGAATATCTTTTGGGCATTGTCGCCGTCATGGCATTGGCAACCGCGAGCCGCTTTTACTTCGTCTCTTGGTTGGGTGAGCGTGTGGTGGCCGATGTGCGCTCTGCGGTTGTGAACAACTTGCTGCGGCTGGCCCCCAGCTATTTTGAGTTCAACCGCCCGGCGGAAGTCGCCTCGCGCCTAACGGCTGATACGACGCTGATTGAACAAGCGGTGGGCACCACCGCCTCCGTGGCACTGCGTAACCTTGTGCTGGCCGTGGGGGGTATTGCCTATCTCTTCACTCTCTCTGCCAAGCTTGCCGCAATGTTGTTGCTGGGTATTCCTCTGGTGCTGGGCCCCATTTTGATTATCGGCCGCCGTCTGCGCGATATGTCTCGCCACAGCCAAGATCGAATTGCCGATGTTGGGGTGATTGTGGACGAGGTTTTGGGTGCAATGAAGATTGTCCAAGCCTTTGGACAGGAAGATCGCGAGGCAGGACGCTTTTCCAGTGCCGTTGAAAATGCCTTCTCAACTGCGAAGACTCGCATCCGCACCCGTGCCTTTCTGACGGCCATCCTCATCTTCATGATGTTTGGCGCAATTACACTGGTTATGTGGCAGGGCGCGCTTGACGTGCAGGCAGGCCGGATGACCGGCGGGGCCATTGCCGCCTTTGTCCTGACGGGTGGATTTGTTGCAGGCGCTTTTGGCGCCTTAAGCGAAGTTTATGGCGATCTGGTCCGCACCTCCGGCGCAGCGCAGCGCTTGTCAGAATTGCTGAATGAGCAGCCCGGCATTGCGGCACCTGCCAATCCGGTCAAGCTGCCGCAGCCGGCTGAGGGTCGAGTAAGCTTTGAGAAGGTGGTCTTCCGCTACCCCACACGCCCCGAAATAAGTGCCTTGCATGAGTTTTCATTGGCAATTGAACCTGGGGAAACCGTCGCTGTGGTTGGTCCATCAGGCGCCGGCAAGTCGACGCTGTTCCAGCTGATCCAGCGCTTTTACGATCCGGAAAGCGGTGTGGTCCGCGTGGATGGCGTGGCGCTGCCCAGTGCCGACCCAGCAGAGGTACGCGGGCGCATTGCGATGGTTCCGCAGGAAACTGTGATCTTTGCAGCCAGCGCGCGCGACAATTTGCGCTATGGCCGGTGGGATGCGTCGGATGATCAGCTCTGGGCTGCCGCCGAAAGCGCAAATGCGGCAGAGTTTTTGCGCAAGCTGCCCCAAGGGCTCGACACCTATATGGGGGAAGGCGGGGCCCGTCTTTCCGGCGGCCAGCGTCAGCGTATGGCCATTGCCCGCGCCATTTTGCGTGACGCCCCAATCCTCCTTTTGGATGAAGCGACATCGGCGCTGGACGCTGAATCAGAAAAGCTGGTGCAGGATGCGCTGGACCAGTTGATGGCCAAGCGCACCACCATTGTCATTGCGCATCGCCTTGCCACTGTCCGCGCAGCTGACCGCATCATTGTGATGGATGATGGCCGCATTGTGGAGCAAGGCAAGCATGATCAGCTGGTCGCCCAAGGCGGGCTCTATGCGCGCCTCGCCAAGCTACAATTCGACGTTTAAGCGGCAGTGGCGCAAGGAAGAAGCAACTTGTGGTGCCAAGAGTTTGCGCCTGAGCAGATTGGGCCGTGTGCAGCAGGGCCATTTGCGCAACGGCCTGTGCGGATGATGTTGCCCAGCTAAGAGACAAGGCCTGCAACCGGCCAGTTGTTCTGGAACGTGCCCCCTCGCGTGAGGGATTGAGCCTCAGGTCTCGGCTTTGATGCGCTGGCGTGCGTGCCGCCTTGGGTTTGGCGATCAATCAGGCGCATAGAAAAAGGGCGGCCCAATCGGACCGCCCTTAATCTTTTGGTATCTAAGTCTGAACCTTAGAATTCGCCGCGATATGCTTCGTTATTCACAAAGCCCATCTTCGACACCTTGGCGCGCTTCGCCTTGGCGAGAACGCGATCAACCGTGTCATATGGCGCCATTGGATCCGGCTGCAGGTGCAGTTCCGGCGTCAACGGGAATTTGGCAGGATCTTGCGAGTCCGCAAGAAGCTGATCCAGCTGACCCCAGCTAACCGGGGCCTGGTTCCACGTCACCACACCACCCGGGCTGACATAAAGCACATTCTTGGTCGGCAGAACTGGCGGCGGAGGCGGACAGTTCGGCGCGCAATCCTGCGGCAAGTCAATCTTCACCGCGTGAGTCGGCGGTGGCAGGGTGATGATGAACATGATGAGGAGCACGAGCATGACGTCGATCAACGGCGTCGTGTTCATTTCCACCATCGGTTCGGACGAGTCTCCCTTAGGTGAGCTCATTGCCATGGTTTATTCTCCAAACACTCGCAGCTGGTCTTAAATGACCGGCGACGAGATGAATCCGACGCGGATGAAGCCCGCACTCTGCATGATCGACACGACACCACCGATGCAGCGATACTGGGTCCGTTGGTCACCACGAATGTGGACTTCCGGGAACAGTTCGGGATCAGTTGCGTCTGGGCCAAGGCGGTCAGCTTCGGCCTTAAAGCGAGCGGCTGCACGCGTCAGCAGCTCGGTCGAATTCATGCGGGTCGCGTTCCAATATACTTCGCACTTGCCATCCGCCGCGTTGCGCACGGTCAGAATGACGTTTTCAGCCTTCGAAGTCGTCGGCTGGAACGAGAGCTTTGGAAGGTTCACTTCCACCGTCTTGATGACCACCGGAACGGCGATCAGGAAGATGATGAGAAGAACCAGCATCACGTCCACGAGCGGGGTCGTGTTGATGTCCGACAGCGGGGCGTCGTCACCACCTTCTCCGCCAACACTCATGCCCATAGGCTAATTCCTATCTCTAACGTCGTAACGGAAGGGGCGTGGAGACGCGTTGGTCGCCACGCCCTATCGCATTAGGCCTTGGCAGCCGGCTTAGCGGCAGCAGCCGGAGCAGCAGCCTTAACTACTGCCGGACGGACAGCGCCGTTCGACATCATATAGCCATGCAGATCGTTGCAGAACGTGCTCATACGCTCAGCGATGAGCTTGTTGCGACGCTGCAGCCAGTTATAGCCCATAACGGCCGGAACGGCGACGACGAGACCGATGGCGGTCATGATCAGAGCTTCACCAACCGGACCGGCGACCTTATCGATCGACGCGTCACCCGACGCACCGATCTTGATGAGGGCGCGATAGATGCCGATAACGGTACCGAGCAGACCGACGAACGGCGAGGTCGAACCGACGGTGGCGAGGAACGCCAGGCCCGTGCCGAGCTTCGCGTTGATGGCGTCTTGGCTGCGCTGCATCGACGAGTGCATCCACTCATGCTGGTCCTGCGCATCAATCAGCTTACCATGCTGTTCTTCAGCCAACAGGGCGTCGTCAACGAGTTGACGATAGGCCGAGTCCTTTTCGAACTTGTTGGCGCCGTCCTTCACATTGGTGGAGGCCCAAAACTTCTGCACGCCTTCGCGGCTCTGCTTCAGCACCTTGCCCTGTTCAATGAGCTTGGTGAACATGATGTACCAAGAAACGGCCGACATAATCACCATGGTGATGAAAATGAACCAGGAAACGGCGCCGCCTTCTTCCAGGGCCTGCATGAGGCCGAACTGCTTTTGTGCAACAGCAGCTGCTTCAGTTGCGGTGGTCATAACGATAACTTCCTCTCAAAACTGTTCAAATCGGGTGGACGAAAAATAAGCTATTTTGGCAAACGCCAAGTCACACGCTGGGATTTGGTTTCCTCGATTGGCTGGCCACTGGCATCCTTGGCCGGCTTAAAGCGGAAACGGCGCATGATGAGCTTGCAGGTTTCAGCATCCAATGTCGGGCTCGCACCCGAGGCATTACACGCTACAACCCTACCTTCCGTACCGATGGTGAAGGTTGCAACCGAAGTGCCCTGCTCTTCGTTGCGGATCGACGATGACGGATAATCTTCGTCAGAAATCGAGCCACCGCGCTGGACAGCCCGTTCAGCCACACGCGGCGGAGCCGGAGGTGCTGGCGGCGCAGGCGGAGCCGGCGGCGCAGATGGGGTGATAGGCGCAATGGTATTGGTTGACACGACCGGCGAAGTTACAACCGGCGGTGGTACCGTCACCTTAGGCGGCGGAGGCAAGTCAACCTTCGGCGGTGGTGGCGGCGGTTCCTCGGGCTTTTCGGGCTCCTCGGGGGCCACATCGAACGTCTTAAGATCTTCATAAACGTTTTTGGCAGCATTGTATGCCAAGCCGGTGACGAGCGCATAGCCCACCCCTGCGTGCAACAAAGCCACCGCACCGATCGCGAAGATCCGCCGGCCGCTCATTTCTTGGTCAGTATAGGCCATTAAAAAACGACACTCCCTCCAATAAAACGACAACAGGGGGCACTGGTTGGCCTGGACCAAATGGCGCCCCCCCTGCTCCCGTCTGCAACTTGGAATCTATTCAGACAGACACGCCTCGTCTATCGCGAGGTGCGGACTGACGCAATCGCTTTTGTCCGATGAAACGAGATAATATATCCTTGAGTAATCGCCATCTTGGCAGCTTTCGTGGATGTTGGAGATAATCTGTGCGGATCCCTTTTTTCTGTGTCGCGATGATGACAAGCGCAGCCACTTTTGCCGCGCCGCAGCAAATTCCGACGCCTATTGCCGCCAACGAACCGAATTATGCGGATCTTGCCGATTTCGCACTTGCATCAAAAATGACCGCTCATGTGCGCATTCGGGGCACACGCGTTCTAACGGGAGACTTGGCCAACGGCACCAAGCCCGGTTTTCAGCGGCTGCTGATTACTGCGGATCTTCTGGCGCTCATCAAAGCTCCGGAGGGCCAGCCCCCGCAAATCCGATATATTCAGGATTTACCAACTGATTCGCGGGGCAAGACGCCAAAGCTTCGCAAGTCCGAATCGCTCATCTTTGCGCAGCCTACCCGCCCCGGCGAAGTTCAGCTAAGCGCGCCAAACGCCTCCATGCCCTGGACTGCTGAGCGGGAAAAGACTGTGCGCGCCATTCTTGCGGAAGCAGCGCACCCCAATTCACCCCCGCGTGTCCGTGGCATTTCTTCTGCTTTTCATTCAGTTGGCAGTCTGCCCGGCGAAGGCGAAACGCAGATTTTTCTCGACACAGCAGATAACCGCCCCGCTTCGCTGACCGTGCAGCGCCGCGCTGGAGAAGCGCCAATTTGGTTCGTTTCGCTTGGCGAAGT
>JBEDNE010000136.1:0-12483 GCA_041170745.1 Pseudomonadota bacterium | reverse complement strand
GTTTAGGGGCTGTTTTTTCGGCCTCGTCCTCCCCACCGGCGCGGGGCATTTCAGCGACGAATGAGGACGCGCATCACATGACGACCACTGGCCAAGATACACTCGGCACCCGCGATACATTGACCGTTGGGGGCAAGAGCTACGCTTATTATTCGCTCAAAAAAGCGGCGGCAAAGCTGGGCGATGTGTCGCGCTTGCCCTTCTCGATGAAGGTGCTGCTGGAAAATCTGCTGCGCTTTGAAGATGGCGGCTTCACGGTTTCCACCGCAGACGTTCAGGCCTTGGTGGATTGGCAGAAGAACCCCAAGGAATCGCAGAACGAAATTCAATATCGTCCGGCACGCGTGCTGTTGCAGGATTTTACGGGCGTGCCCTGCGTGGTCGATCTGGCGGCCATGCGCGATGCGATTGCAAAGCTGGGTGGCGATACGTCGAAGATTAATCCGCTCGTGCCCGTTCATCTGGTCATTGACCACTCGGTCATGGTCGATGAATTCGGCCACCCCAAGGCGTTCGAACAAAATGTGGAAATTGAATATTACCGCAATGGCGAACGTTATGACTTCCTGAAATGGGGCTCAAAATCGCTGTCCAATTTCAAGGCCGTGCCTCCGGGCACGGGCATTTGCCACCAGGTCAATCTGGAACATATCGCGCAAGCGGTGTGGACATCGGAAGATGGCAGCGGCGCGACTGTTGCTTATCCTGACACTTGCGTGGGGACAGACAGCCACACGACGATGATTAATGGCCTTGGCGTTCTCGGCTGGGGCGTGGGCGGTATTGAGGCAGAGGCGGCCATGCTCGGCCAGCCGGTCTCGATGCTTATTCCCGAAGTGGTCGGCTTTAAGCTGACGGGCCGTCTGCCCGAAGGCGTCACTGCGACGGACTTGGTCCTCACCTGCACGCAGATGCTGCGCGCCAAGGGTGTGGTGGGCCGCTTTGTCGAATATTTTGGCCCGGGTCTGGAGCATCTGACGCTCGCCGATCGCGCAACGCTTGCCAATATGGCGCCGGAATATGGCGCGACCTGCGGCTTCTTCGGCATTGATGATAAGACGCTGGACTATATGCGTCTGACTGGCCGTGATGAAGATCAGATCGCGCTGGTCGAAGCCTATGCCAAGGAGCAGGGCCTGTGGCTTGATCCCAATGGTGTTGACCCGATTTTCACCGATACGCTGGAACTGGATATGTCCACCGTTGTCCCGTCGCTTGCCGGGCCAAAGCGTCCGCAAGATCGTGTGGCGCTGCCGGATGTGGACGATGTGTTCAACAAGGATCTGGCCGAAGTTTACAAGCATGCGGGCTTTAAGCGCGTGGCGGTTGAAGGCAAGGATCATGACATTGGCGATGGCGATGTTGTGATTGCCGCGATCACCAGCTGCACCAACACGTCGAACCCCGGTGTTCTCGTCGCGGCGGGCTTGGTGGCGAAGAAAGCCAATGAGCTGGGCCTGAAGCCAAAGCCTTGGGTCAAGACCTCGCTGGCGCCGGGCTCGCAAGTGGTGACGGATTATCTCAACAAGGCGGGCCTGCAGACGCATCTTGATGCGATTGGCTTTAACTTGGTGGGCTATGGCTGCACGACCTGCATCGGCAATTCCGGCCCGCTGGCAGAACCGATTTCAAAGGCGATTAATGGCGGCGATATTGTCGCGGCCTCGGTCCTGTCGGGCAATCGCAACTTTGAAGGCCGCGTCTCGCCGGATGTGCGCGCCAATTTCTTGGCCTCGCCGCCGCTGGTTGTGGCCTATGCGCTCAAAGGCACGGTGACCGAAGATTTCGTGACCACGCCAATTGGCAAAGGCAAGGATGGGCAGGACGTCTATCTGAAGGATATCTGGCCGAGCAATCAGGAAGTGGCCTCGGCCATGTCGGCGTGCATTGATCGGGATATGTTCCTCGCGCGCTATGCCAATGTCTATCAGGGCGATCAGCATTGGCAGGCGATTAATGTTGAGGGTTCTGAAACCTATCAGTGGCGCGGTGGCTCTACCTATGTCGCCAACCCGCCTTATTTTGAGGGCATGACGATGACACCGGCGCCCGTTGCGGACATTGTCGAGGCAAAGCCGCTGGCGATTTTGGGGGATTCGATCACGACCGATCACATCAGCCCCGCAGGCTCGATCAAGGCCGATAGCCCTGCTGGTAAGTGGTTGATGGAACGGCAAGTTTCCAAGGCGGACTTTAACTCCTACGGCGCCCGGCGCGGCCATCATGATGTCATGATGCGCGGCACCTTCGCCAACATCCGCATCAAGAACGAAATGGTCCCCGGCATCGAAGGCGGCATGTCGCGCTATGGCGATGAGGTCCTGCCGATTTACGATGTTGCGATGAAGCACAAGGAAAACGGCACCCCGCTCGTCGTCATCGGCGGCAAGGAATATGGCACCGGCTCCTCACGCGACTGGGCAGCCAAGGGCACCAATCTCCTCGGCGTTCGCGCTGTGATCGTCGAAAGCTTTGAGCGTATTCACCGCTCCAACTTGGTCGGCATGGGCGTGTTGCCATTGCAGTTCCTTGGTGGCGATACACGCACCAGCCTCGGCCTGACAGGTGACGACAGCTTCACCATCACCGGTGTCGCCAACCTGAAGCCACGTCAGGAAGTGGACGTAAAGGTCACCCGCAAGGATGGCTCCAGCTTCACGTTCAAGGCGCTGTGCCGCATCGATACCGCCAATGAAGTCGAATATTTCATGAATGGCGGCATCCTGCATTACGTGCTGCGTAAGCTTGCGGCGTAATATCTGCTTGGGGGGCTTTGGCCCCCCTTGCTCTCCTGCGCATCCGCGTTCATCACTTCTCTGGACATAGAACAGGGAGAGACGGCGGTGGGCGCAAGGCCTTTAGACGGACGCATTGCATTGGTAACTGGCGGGTCGCGAGGCATTGGCCGCGGGATCGCGCTCGCTTTGGCGCGGGCAGGTGCAGACGTAGCGGTTAATTATCGGCGTGAGGCCGATGAAGCTGAAAAAGTGGTTGCTGAAATCCGCGCCATGGGACGCAAGGCGCAAGCCTATGCTGCCGCCGTCGATGATTTCGATGCGTGCGCAACTATGGTTGATGCGGTGGCAGCTGATTTTGGTGGAATTTCCATCTTGATCAACAATGCCGGCATTGCGAGCCGTGGGCAATCCGTCGCTGACACCGATCCTGCAGAATTGGAGCGCGTCGTGCGCGTCCACGCCTTTGCGCCGCATTTTATGAGTAAATGTGCGCTCCCCCACCTCCGGAAGAATGATCGGTCCGACATCGTCATGATTTCCAGCGTTGCAACGCTGACCCATGCGGCCAATGGAGCTCCCTATAATATGGGCAAAGCTGCCATGGAGTCGTTGGCTCTGACACTTGCCAAGGAAGAGCAGAAAAATGGGGTGCGTGTGAACATCGTTGCGCCCAGCTTGACCGTATCAGATATGGGCGAACGTCTGGCCAAGGCCGTCACGGGGGTTGCTGATATTCATCAGCTTGATGCCCGCTTCCCATTTGGGCGCGTGTCGGTGCCAGAGGATGTGGCTGCCGCTGTTCTGTGGTTTGTGTCGCCCAGCAATTTTTATGCTTCCGGCCAGAAGCTGAACATTGATGGCGGCGGTTCAAATGGATTTCGCTGATACTCGTGTCTAAGCCAAAAGCCTCCCAAGCCGCGGCCTTCTTCGTTGCCTGTATTGGCATCGCGCTTTTTTCTGTGATGGATGGCGTGATGAAGGGCCTTGCCATTGCCATTGGCGCGTACAACGCAATGTTGTGGCGTCAAATGCTGACGTGCTTGATGGGCGGCGTGACCTTTGTGGCGAAGAAGGGCCGTTGGCCAAGCCGGGGGAATATGCGCCTCCATATGCTGCGTGGGATCGTCGCCGGCCTTATGGCCTTTACCTTTTTCTGGGGTATCGCGCGGGTTCCTTTGGCAGAAGGCATCGCGTTGAGTTTTATCGCGCCGCTTATCACGCTCTATTTAGCAGCCTTTATGCTGAAGGAGCGGATCAGACGGTCTTCCATTCTTGCTTCGTTACTGGGACTGTCAGGCGTATTGGTTATTGCAACGGCCCGGCTTGGCGATGGGCAAAGTGATCCCGATGCACTTTGGGGCATGGGCTCTATTTTTGTTTCTGCGCTGCTCTATGCCTATAATTTGATTTTGCAGCGGCAGCAGTCGTTGGTCGCAGGCCCTGTTGAAGTGGGCTTTTTCCTGAATATATTTTCGCTGGTGACCATTGCGGTGGCGGCGCCGTGGCTCGCTGTTCTGCCAGATGTAGAGCATGTGCCGAGCATTTTTGCAGCAGCGCTCCTCTCCTTCGTTTCGATCATGCTCCTGTCTTGGGCTTATGGTCGAGCTGAGGCGCAGGTCCTCGTGCCAGTCGAATATACTGCGTTCATCTGGGCCGCGATTGTCGGCTGGGTCGCTTTTGCTGAACCTGTGACGACAAGCACGGTTGCTGGTGCGGTGCTAATTGTTGCCGGGTGTTTAATTGCGGCGCGGCAGCAGCCCGACCATGTCGAGGCTGCCGCCGTTTAACGCAGTTCAGAAGCCAACTTTTTTGGCGCGCTCAATGCCGGCTCGAATGATCTTCTTGGCATCTTCTGAATTGCCCCAGCCAGTGATCTTCGCCCATTTTCCTGGTTCCAGATCTTTGTAGTGGGTAAAGAAATGCTCAATCTGCTGCGTCACAATTGGCGGCAGATCGTCATGGCCAGACACTTCGCTGTAATAAGGGAAGGTGCTGTCGAGCGGGACTGTGATCAGCTTCTCATCCCCGCCGCCATCATCTTCCATCAGCAAAACGCCGACTGGGCGGACCTTGATAACGGCCCCCGGCATAATTGGTGATCGCGTGATGACCAGCGCATCCAATGGATCGCCATCATCGCCCAGAGTATGGGGAATAAAGCCATAATTGGCTGGGTAGCGCATCGGGGTATGCAAGATACGATCAACGTAGAGCGCACCTGAGGCCTTATCAAACTCATATTTGACGGGCTCTCCCCCGATGGGAACTTCAATGAGGACGTTCAGAGTTTCAGGCGGATTATCCCCCGCTGGGATCAGATCGATTCTCATGATGCAAGCGCGCTTAGCCTTATTGTGCGGCGCGGCAAAGTCACAACATGGCAGTTTTATGCCATGTTGTGACTAACGTCTTAATTTGCGGGATTAATTAATTGGCATCAGCAGCCGATCAAGACTCCCATCGCCAGTGCCAATCTTTTCCAGACGGGGGAATCGGTGCCCACCATTCCAGGCAATTGCAATTTCCCGGACCCGCTTGCCTGACTTTACGATGAGGCGAATTGGCTCTTTTCCGCCTTCGGCATCTCCAATCGCGTCTCGTAAAACCTCATCGGTAAAGACCCGCCCGTTGACGGCGATAATCTCCGCTGCAGTTGTCAGCCCTGCCTTAAACGCAGGCCCATCCCACAAAATTGTGTTTACATGCCCATTTTTGCCAACTGTTAGGCCAAGTGAATAGGTGAGGTTGGCTTCATTGCTGCGCTTTTCTGCATCGCGGAAAAATGGGGTCGCTTCGCGCGTGTAAACCAGCCGATATCCGCCCAACGTCAGACCAGATAATGGCGCATTGGGAGACTTGCCATTCAGTCGGTCCCGGAACAGGCCAGTCCAGTCATAAGTAGACAGGCCATTTAGCGTGTCTGTAATTTCCTCAAGCGTCGCCCCACGCGCGTCCCATGTGCCGTTTGGCCCAGCGGTGTAAAGGCGGGCGAAATCATCCATGCCCTTTTCACCCTTGGTGCGGGCACGCAATGTCGCGTCAATTTCCAACCAGATCAGCAAGCCTTCGTTATAATAATCCTCACTGCGCTGGTAGCTAACCCAGCCTTTAGGCCGACGGGCGGTGATTATGGGATCGCGTGTTGTATCTTCTACGTCGCGCCAGTCGCGTGCCCGGCGGACATCTTGCGCCGCAGCAATACTGGCAAGCGCATCAAGGGTGTCTTGCTTGCTGAACAAGCCAGAGCGAGCACCGAGCACATAGCCCCAAAATTGATCCTGCCCTTCATAGGCCCAGAGCAAATCATTGACGAGGGGGGTGCGGAAATCAGGGACCATTTGACCCGCTGGGCGACGATATTTGCCGATCCACGCATGGCTGAATTCATGCGGCAGCAAATTGCGGCGGCCCGGGCCGCTGTTCCAATCGGTAAAATACTCTGGATTGACGCTGTTTTCCGATGACCGGTGATGCTCGAGGCCGATACCTCCGAGTTGATCCGTCAATGCTAACAGAAAATCATAATGGTCATACGGCGTCATGCCGAAAAGTTTGATTGCCTGATCAACCAGCTTTTTGTGTGCCTCAATTTGGGCTGGGGTCGCGGCAAGATATTTGGCTGCATCTGCCACCATGTTGAGTGTGACATTCGGCGCGAGGGGGACTGCGCGGAAGTGGCGCCCGGCAAAAACTGGGGAGTCGACTAATGTTTCATAATCTACAGGCTGATAGCGGACGATATTGCCACTAACTGACGCAGCGCGAAGAGCAGTTGCCGCTTTCCAACCGGTCGGCCACGTCACACTCGCCGAGACAGGAATACGCCGCGTATACCAACCAGCCGGGTATAAAGAGACGTCCTGCCATTGCAGGTTGATGATGTCGGGCGTGACGACGACGCGGCCTTGGTCTGGCTCGGTTGCGGACAGGAACTGAAAGCTCAGGTCCAGTTGTTTTGTGCCTTCGGGAACATTGATGTGGAAAGCGTAAACATCCTCAGCATCCCGTTTCCACTCCAATGTTTTGCCGTTGGCTTTCACCACCAGCCCCGCCAATTTTTCAATCTGGCCGCGAGGGGCATGTGTGCCGGGGAGCCATTTGGGGAAAAGCAGCACCATTGGCCCCGCGGCAGGAACCGGCAAGGTCTGCCGCACCCTGAAAATGCCCTGATCTGTGTCAGTGGCGTCGACATCTAATGTCATGGTGCCAGGAAAAGGTACGTCTTTCGCCTGTGGGATTGGCTGCGCAACAACGCCTGCTGCGACCAGTGCAAGCGGCGCGAAAATAACAGAAACTTTCATGCGATCCTCGAAATTTATCTGTGCACCCCATGCAAGGATTTGCGTGGACGGTCCAGTGGCTATAGGGGCGCTTTTATGGCGAAGATTGAAACCCCAAGACCGATCCGTGGCACCCAGGACATGCTGGGCGATATGGCTGACCGCTTTACCCATGTGGTCGAGGCGTTTGAGCGCGTGCGACGTCTTTATGGATTCAGGCGGGTGGAAGTGCCCGTGATTGAGCCGACGGCTGTTTTCGCGCGTTCCTTGGGGGAGACGACAGACGTTGTCTCAAAGGAAATGTACAGCTTTGATGACCGGGGTGGCGAGTCGATAACTTTGCGGCCCGAATTTACAGCCGGACTTTGCAGAGCGTTCCTGACTGAGGGCTGGCAGCAGCATGTCCCTCTAAAGCTGGCAACACATGGCCCGCTTTTCCGTTATGAGCGGCCACAAAAGGGGCGCTATCGCCAGTTTCATCAAATTGACGCCGAGATTATCGGTGCGGCGGAACCAGCCGCAGACGTGGAATTGCTCGTTTTTGCTGACCAGCTGCTGCAGGAATTGGGTGTTGCGAATGGCATCACTCTTCACCTCAATACATTGGGAGACGGCGGCACGCGCGCGGCCTGGCGGGCGGCGTTAGTTGAATATTTCTCAGACCATTTATCTGAGCTTTCCGACGATAGCCGGGAACGATTGGCAAAAAACCCTCTGCGTATCCTTGACTCAAAGGACCCGCGGGATCGGCCAATTGCAGATGCTGCGCCCGATATTGATACATATATCACGGATGAAGCCCGCGACTTTTTTGGCGGTGTGACCGAGGGCCTGCAAGCGGCTGGTGTCGCCTGGACGCGGGATAGCCGTTTGGTGCGTGGGATGGATTATTATCGCCATACAGCCTTTGAGTTTGTGACGGATCGGCTGGGCGCTCAAGGCACAGTGCTGGGCGGAGGCCGTTATGACGGTTTGATTGAAAGCCTAGGGGGCCCTGCAACCCCGGCCGTTGGCTGGGCTGCAGGCATTGAGCGTTTGGCAATGTTGCTGGATGCACCTCCGCTGCACCATGTGGATGTAGCTGTCATTCCCATGGGCGATGCAGCGGCGCTTGCCGCGACGGGCATTGTTGCCAGTTTGCGCCGTGCCGGACTTGCATCTGACCTTGGCTTTAAGGGCAATATGAAAAAGCGGATGCAAAAAGCCAATGATATGGGGGCTCGATATGCCGTCATTGTTGGTGAAGATGAGCTTGCCAAAGGCGTTGCCAGCCTGAAGAATTTGCAAACTGGGGCGCAGCAGGAAGTTGCAATTGACGCCGTGGCTGCAGCAATCCGCGCATGACCCAGATTTCTGCTGACCGGTTGGCCGCAATTCTTGCGCGACGCAATGAACTTCAATCCCAACTTGCGTCGGGCGATTTGCCGCCAGAGCGTTTTGTTGCGCTATCGAAAGAATATGCCGAGGTTGAGCCGGTCGCAGAAGCGGCTGACGCTTTGCAAAAGTTGCGGGCTGAATATGCCGATTTGCAGGTCATGCTCGATGACCCAGAAATGCGCGATATGGCCGAGGAAGAGTTGGCGAGCGTGAAAGCACGCCTGCCAGAGGCGGAGCATGATATGGCCGTGCGTCTTCTGCCGAAAGATGCGGCGGATGAACGCTCCGCGATGCTCGAAGTCCGCGCCGGCACAGGTGGGGATGAAGCGGCTTTATTCGCTGGAGACTTGTTTCGTATGTATCAGCGTTACGCTGAAACACAGGGTTGGAAGGTCGAACTGATCTCCGCCAGCGAGTCTGAAGTTGGTGGCTACAAAGAAGTCGTTGCTTCAATCACTGGGGCCGGCGTGTTTGCTAAGCTAAAATATGAGTCTGGCGTCCATCGCGTTCAGCGGGTGCCTGTGACGGAGAGCGGTGGGCGTATTCATACGTCTGCGGCAACCGTTGCCGTTCTGCCTGAGGCTGAGGAAGTAGACGTCCAGATTGAGGACAAAGATCTGAAGGTTGATATTTATCGCTCTTCAGGGGCGGGTGGTCAGCACGTTAACACGACGGACTCAGCGATCCGCATCACCCACATCCCCACTGGCATTGTGGTTATTCAGCAAGATCAGCGGTCTCAGCATAAGAACCGCGCTAAGGCGATGCAGGTGCTGCGAACCCGGCTTTATGAGCGCGAGCGGGAAATTCTCCATGCTGAACGGTCAGGCGCGCGCAAATCGATGGTTGGCTCAGGTGATCGATCGGAACGCATTCGTACCTATAATTTCCCGCAAGGGCGCGTGACTGACCATCGCATCAATCTGACGCTACATCGCTTGCCAGAAATTTTGATGGGTCAAATGGATGAACTGATTGGCGCGCTTATCACGGCTGATCAGGCGGAGCGGTTGGCAGGGTTGGATGAAGCTGCGTGATGCGCTGAGGGCCGCGGCTGAGCAGTTGGCCGCGACCAGTGCAACCCCGCGTTTGGACGCGGAATTGCTTGCGGCGCATTGTCTGGGCGTGGACCGAAACAAGCTTTTGCTTACGCATTTAGATACTGCGACACCGTCAGAATTTGCGGAGCTGGTAGGGCGGCGACTGCGCCATGAGCCTCTGGCGTATATAACAGGCCAAGCCAGCTTCTGGTCGCTCGATCTTAAGGTCGGCCCAGACGTGCTGATTCCTCGCCCCGATAGCGAGACGTTGATTGAGGCCGCTCTAGCGCATTTTGACGGAGTAGGGCCAAAGACTGTCCTAGATCTAGGAACAGGTTCTGGCGCGCTGTTGCTTGCGGCACTCAGCCATTGGCCGGCGGCGCACGGGCTAGGCGTGGATCAATCGCAAGCTGCGCTTTTGATTGCTCAAGAGAATGCCGCCCTGCTTGGCATGCAGGCGCGTGCGCAGTTTCAGGTGGGGAATTGGGGGCAGGGGCTGTCGGGGCCTTTTGATCTTATTCTTTGTAACCCACCCTATATCGCTCAAGGTTACCCGCTGGAACCGGATGTCGCGTGCTATGAGCCAGCGTCGGCCTTGTTTGCGGGGCAGCAAGGGCTTGATGATTATTTTCTGCTTGCGCCAGATATAGCGCAGTTGTTGTCATGCACTGGTTGCGCCTGTGTCGAGATTGGCTTTGATCAGGCCATTAGCGCAGGCGCCATATTTGACGCGCAAGGCTTGTCGGTTCACGTTATAAAGGATTTGGCTGGGCAGGACCGCTGTCTCGTGTTGCGCAAAAAGCTATAATTTCGCTTTGCTTTGACGCGATCTGTGCTAGGGCGATTCTGGAAAGGCGATGCGCCGTTTGCGGGGAAGCTTGAAACCGCGCCGCTGATCTCATCCAGAACCGGGCTGACCAATTTAGATCGGCTTGGCTGATGGAGCGTCTGAAAGGGCGTTTCCAAGATGATATGTTTTCCGCTGGGTCGGAAACTTGGATCACCCCTTGATTTGAGGAATGGATCACTTGCTTAACAATCGTCAGTCGAACCGCCGACGTGGCCGCGGCCGCGGGTCTCCCGGGAATGGTGGTCGCCAGGACAATGGCAGCCGGATTGATAACCGTGCACGCGGCAATGCGCCCCAACTTCTTGAAAAATATAAGAATTTGGCACGCGAGGCACAGCTGCAAGGCGATCGAGTTCTGACAGAATATTATCTTCAGTTCGCTGATCATTATTTCCGCATTGTTGCGGAGAATCGGGCGCGCTTCGAAGAAAATCGCCAGCCCCGCCGCGATGAATGGCAGGCGGATGAAGGTTTTGACGGGGACTTGGCGGATGATGGTCAGGTCGAAGCCAGCGCCTCGGGTGAAGAAGAATCGCGTGAGCAGCGTGAACCGCGTCGTGATCGGCGTCCGCAGCGTGATCGTCGAGATCACCGGATGCCGCGTGAAACGGTGGACGCTGGGTCACAGGATGAGGCCGCGACAATTGATGTTGCTATCCTGCCGCCAGCGCTTGGCGTTTCGGCAGACCCGATCCCTGATTTGGATGGAGAGCCAGCACCCGTGCGTCGCCGGGGCCGTCCGCGTCGAGCCTCGGCTGATGAAGCAGAGGCTGAAGCTGCAGAGTAATCTGGCGTATGCGACGTGAGGATATGAAACTGCCGGTGGCAACGCCGGCAGTTTTTTTATGCGTGACCGACGGCGGTCAATCGCGACAATTTAGAATAAATGACAAAGTGTCATATAAGTGTCATCAAAATGTTTCAGTTGCATGACGCATCAGTTGAGAGCCGATTAGGCTGGGATGGGAATTCCGAAATGCACATGTCAATGCTGACCAAATTTTTTGCGAGCACAACCTTAACACTGGGCTTGGCCTATCCGGCCTCGGCTCAGCAGGTTGAAGCGGCACCGCCTGCTCAGGTGAGTGCGACCCAAGTTGAAGCGCTCCAAAAACAGGTGCAAGCTTTGCAAGCGCAACTGGACTCTCTTAAGCAACAACTGCCTAAGGCAGTGCCCAGTTGGCGCGGCGCGCCCCAATTTTCTGAGAGCGATGGTTGGTCATTCAAGCCGCGCGGTCGCCTGCATTATGACACAGGCTATATCGACGTACCGGGTGACTATGCGAATAACCGCAACCTGGGCTTTAACAGTCGCGTCCGCCGCGTGCGCTTAGGCGCTGAGGGCACAATGCCGGGCGGCTTTGGCTATAAGATCGAAGGCGAGTTTGCGAACTCCAGCGTCGGATTTGGTGATGCCCTGTTGAGCTGGCAGCCCAAGAGCAAAGACCTGCTGGTGCGCGTTGGCAATTTTGAGACCCTGAATGGGCTCGATCAGATTAGCAGTTCAAATAACATCACGTTCCTTGAGCGCGGCCAAATGAATGATGCCTTCCTCAACACGCGGCGCTTGGGCGCTGCGGTTGCGATGCTGGGTAAGAACGAGAGCTATCGGGTTGAGGCTGGGCTGTTTGCAGCGCACAGCATTGATAATTCCTTCGACAATGATGGCTGGATTGGGGCGACGCGTGCGGTTTATGCGCCTGTCATGGGCAAGGGGCGCCTGCATTTTGGGGTGAACTATCAGCACCGGCAGTTTCAATCCAATAATGGCGGTGCTGCCAGCGCTTCAGTAAATGCGCCCTCGACCAACCAGTTGGCCCGCTATCGCGCGCGTCCCTTCTTGCAGACAACGGATGTGCGATTTATCGACACGGGCAGTTTCGCGGCCCATGGCGACGATATTATTGGTTTTGAATTCGCAGCCATTTATCCGAAGCTCTATGTCGTGGGTGAAGGCCAATGGAACACTGTGCGCGGCTATCGGCCGGGAGAAATTGCAGCTGGGCTTGATGCCTTTCCTTCCGCGAGCCAAGTCACGCCTTCAACAAACCCGTCCTTCTTTGGCGGTTATGCAGAAGTCGGGTATTTTCTGACTGGCGAGACACGCGGGTATAAAGATAATGTCTGGGGCCGCACCAAGGTGCTAAATCCCCTGTCAAAAGGCGGATCGGGTGCATGGCAGATTGCGGCGCGGTTTG
>JBEDNE010000135.1:0-25076 GCA_041170745.1 Pseudomonadota bacterium | reverse complement strand
GCCGCGCGGCAAATATGGCAGCCTCGCTGTCTGGCCGTGCCCCGGCTGCTAACCAAGGAAGTGCCAAATGATTGGGTCTCTCTCTTCGCGTGGCAAAGTCCTTGTCCTGCTGCCAACACTGCTGGCGATTTCGGCGTGCGGCGTCTTTGGCGGCAATAAGTCAAAGCGCCCGCGCACGCCCGTTTTGGGAGAGCGCGTTGCCATTTTGACGTCGGAAGCAGCGGCAGAGGCTGATCCGGCGCTTGCGGGGGTGGACGTGCTTTTGCCGCCCGCCCAGCCCAATCTGGCATGGGCCCAACCGGGCGGCAATGCGGCTAAGTCGATGGACCATCCCGCGCTGGGCACGTCACTTGGCCCCGTTTGGCGGGCCAAAATTGCCGGGTCGAGCAAGAAGCAGCGTTTGGCAGCGTCCCCCGTTGTGGCGGATGGAAAGCTGTACGTCATGGATACCGAAGCCCGCATCCATGCCTTTGATGCAAAGACCGGGGCAGCGCTTTGGGACGTAGCATTTGGAGCCGTGGGCAAGGATCGCAAGGCCGCTTGGGGCGGTGGCGTCAGCGTTGAGGGCGATATTCTCTATGCGACCAACGGCTTGGGCGATGTCGCTGCGCTGAAGACCAGCGATGGGAGCATTGTCTGGAAAAAACGCCCAGCTGGCCCGCTGCGTGGCGCCCCATCCATTGGGTTGGGCAATGTGTATGTGATGACGGCGGACAACCAGGTTTTTGCCCTGCAAACAACGGACGGCACAGTTCAATGGCAAGAATCCGGCGCGACCGAATTGACGGGCGTCTTTGGCGTCAGTGCGCCGTCAATTGGTCAGGGAACAATTGTGGCAGGCTTTTCCTCAGGAGAGCTAAATGCCTATCGCTATGAAAATGGCCGGGTGCTGTGGGGCGATGCCCTGACGCGCACCAGCACGACAACCTCGGTTTCTGCGCTGGCGGATATTGATGCCAGCCCGGTGATTGATCGCGGCCGTGTTTTTGCAGTTGGCAAGGGTGGCCGCATGGTCAGCCTAGAATTGGTCACCGGCCAGCGCCTCTGGGAAATCAACCTCGCGGGGATTTCAACGCCATGGGTTGCGGGGGAATGGGTGTTTGTGGTGACGGATGATGCGCGCCTGCTGTGCATTGCCCGCGGCACAGGCAAGGTTCGCTGGGTCAGCCAGCTCCCGCGTTATCGTGTTGAAGCCAAGAAGAAAGATCCGATCAGCTGGGCCGGTCCTATTCTTGCAGGCGATCGATTGATTTTGGCCAGCTCGCAAGGGCAGTTGGTCAATGTCTCGGTGGCGGATGGCAAGGTGCAATCGCAAACCAAGGCCGGCGGGCCCGTTTTATTGTCGCCCATTGTGGCGGACAATATGCTCTATGTCCTCGATAATGACGGTCGCCTGACCGCCTGGCGTTGAGGAGGCCATAAAGATGGCCTCCGCGCTCCCCGTGGTCGCCATTATCGGGCGGCCGAATGTCGGCAAATCGACCTTGTTCAATCGGCTGGTTGGCAAGCGCCTGGCGCTTGTTGATGATCGGCCCGGCGTCACGCGGGATCGCCGCGAAGGCGAGGCCAATTTGCTGGGCCTTGAATTCCGCATCGTCGACACAGCTGGCTTTGAAGATGAAGACGCGCAGACGCTACCCGGACGGATGCGCGCGCAGACAGAGGCCGCCGCCGAACAGGCGGATGTCGCGCTGTTCGTTATTGATTCGCGTGCGGGCATTACGCCGTTGGATCAAGAAATTGCCAATTGGCTGCGCAGTCTTTCAACGCCCATCGTCCTCTTAGCCAACAAAGCCGAGGGCCGGGCAGGCCAGCCAGGGATTTTGGATGCCTATTCGCTCGGCTTAGGGGATCCTATTCCCTTCAGCGCGGAACATGGGGAAGGGATGGATGATCTTTTCCATCAGCTTTTGCCTTATGTGGAGCGTGAGGAAGACGAATTTGTAGAAGAGATTGAGGAAGAGGATGAAGAGGCGCTCAACCGTGCGCCGCTGAAGCTCGCCATTGTCGGCCGCCCCAATGCGGGCAAATCGACGCTTGTGAACAAAATGCTTGGTGAAGACCGGATGATCACTGGCCCCGAAGCCGGCATCACGCGGGATTCGATTAGCATTGATTGGATGTGGAATGATCGGCCCGTCCGCTTGATTGATACCGCCGGTTTGCGGCGTCGCGCCAAGGTGGATGACAAGCTGGAAAAGCTGTCAGCCGCCGATACACAGCGGGCGATTGATTTTGCCGAAGTTGTGGTCCTCCTGCTGGATGCAACACGCGGGCTGGAAGCGCAGGATTTGCGCATTGCCGACCAGATTTTTGCAGAAGGCCGGGCGATGATTATCGCGCTCAACAAATGGGACACAGTCGAAAATGGCAGCGCCCTCTTCCAAGGCGTCCGTGCGGCGCTCGATGAAGGCTTTGCACAGGTAAAGGGCGTGCCCTTGCTCACGCTCTCCGCCTTTTCAGGCAAGGGCATTGATCAGCTTTTGGAAGTGGCCTTTGAGGTGCGGAGTGCCTGGAGCAAGCGTGTTCCGACAGGCCAATTAAACCGTTGGTTTGAAAGCGCGTTGACCAAAAACCCACCCCCGGCGCCCGGCGGTAAGCGCATCAAGCTGCGCTATGTAACGCAAATCAAATCACGCCCGCCCAGCTTCGTTGTCTTTGGCAATCGGGTTGATGATCTGCCGGAAAGCTATCGGCGTTATTTGGTGAATGGCATTCGCAAGGAATTGGGCTTTGGCGCCGTGCCCGTGCGGCTCACGCTGCGTGGTGGGCGCAACCCCTATGACAAGAAATAGCTGATCACGGCCCGTTAAGGGCTTAGGCCATCAGTTCAATGTCCCAATAGAGCCAATCGCGCCAGCTGTCGTGCAGATAGTTGGGAGGATAGCCGCGGCCATGATCCTGCAAATCCCATGTCGTGGGCCGATAGGGCGTCTGCATTAGGCGGATGCCCGCCTCTTTGGGCGTGCGGCCGCCTTTGCGGAGATTGCAGGGTGCGCAGGCAGTCGCGACATTTTCCCAGGTTGTCCGGCCCCCTTGAGAGCGGGGAACGACGTGATCAAAGGTGAGATCATTGGGAGAGCCGCAATATTGGCATTGAAAGCGGTCACGAAGGAAAAGATTGAACCGCGTAAAAGCGGGATGGGCAGAAGGCTTCACATATTGTTTCAGCGCGATCACCGAGGGGAGCTGGAGCCGCGCGGTGGGACTTCGCACTTCGCGCTCATAATGGGCGACCACATCAACGCGGTTGAGGAACATCGCCTTCACAGCGGTTTGCCATGGCCACAGCGACAATGGATAATAGGATAAAGGCGTGTAATCAGCATTCAGCACCAAAGCCGGACAACTATCCGGATGACGAAGCAGATCAGGATGGTACATGCGCGGCCTCAGTCCCCTTTCAACACCCTTATCTTTTCCCAAAAAAATTGCAGCACTATGACTGCATCTACAATATCTTGGGGTCAAGCCTTCTCGTGACTACAAATTGCGTCTCTCGCTTTGCGCCCAGCCCGACGGGGCGGTTGCATCTGGGCCATGGCTATTCCGCGCTTTTGGCGCAGGATTTGGCGCATGCGCAGGGCGGGCGTTTTGTGCTGCGCATCGAGGATATTGATGAAACCCGCTGCCGCCCAGAATTTGTGGATGGAATTTTTGAGGACTTAAAATGGCTGGGCCTCACATGGGATGGCCCCGTCATGGTTCAATCGACTCGGCGGGAGGCGTATCAGGCTGCGCTAGACCAGCTGATCGAGATGGGCCTTGCCTATAAATGCTGGTGTACGCGGGCAGAGATTGCCGCAGCAGCGGGCGCCCCACAGGGGGATCAGCCGCTCTATCCCGGCACCTGTCGCGGTCGGGCAGATCCCGGCGATGGCCGCCCCTTTTGCTGGCGGCTGGATTGCGCTGCGGCGCAGAGGCTGGCGGGTCCGCTTATCTGGCAGGATGTGCTGGCGGGTCGCGTTGTCGCGCGTCCAGAGGTGCTGGGGGATGTGGTCATTGCGCGTAAAGATGCGGGGACCAGCTATCACATTGCCGTCGTGGTGGATGATGCCACGCAAGGCGTGACGGATATTGTCCGCGGTGACGACTTGTTTGAAGCAACGCATATTCACCGGCTGTTGCAGGCACTGCTGGATTTGCCTGTGCCGCTTTACCACCACCACAGGCTCATTTTGGACGCGGGGGGAGAGCGATTGGCCAAGCGCCGAAATTCTGAGACTTTAGCCGATCTCCGCGCGCAGGGTGTTGATCCCGCCGCCTTGGTAGAAGGTCTCAGGCGCGGCGTGGTGCCGCCGGGCTATCATCTGGGTGATTAAGCGCTCCCCGCCTGTCGTGATACTCCGGCCTTGAGCCGGAACACAAAAAGGGGATGGCGGTTCCCCGCTTTTGCGCGCGCAGCGTGGCAATTCATCTGTGCTTCCATTACGCGCTTTTGGCTATGCCGTGGTGAAAAGGGCTTGCCCCCATAGGTGAGAGGTCTATGTCCATCCTCATGGGAAACACCTTTTTAATCCTCCTCCTGATCGGAGCCATGCTGGCAACGCTGGTTGCCTTGATCCGCGGCGTCGTTGCCTTTTTGAAGACGACCGAAGAAGATCTGAAAAACGCAGGCTCTGGCCCCAGCATCTCAAGCCAAAAGCAGAATAAAGCGATGATGCATCGTGTGATGTTTCAGGCGCTGGCCATTTTGCTCGTGGTGATCCTGCTGTTCGCTGCCCGAGGCTAAGGCCTTGGTAAAGCTGACCAAAATCTACACCCGCACGGGCGATGATGGCACAACTGGGCTCGTTGATGGCAGCCGCACCGCCAAAGATGCGCCGCGCATGGCCGCGATTGGCGATGTGGATGAGTTGAACAGCTCTATTGGCCTTGCGGCGCTCCACGCAAAGGGGCCGATGCTGGCCGCTTTGCGTACGATTCAAAATGATCTGTTTGATCTGGGGGCGGATTTGGCCACGCCGGGTGATGATTTTACCCCGTCAGACATGGTGCTGCGCATTCTGCCCGCGCAAGTCCAGCGGCTTGAAGATGAAATTGACGCGATGAACGCAGATATGGCGCCGCTCACCAGCTTTATTTTGCCGGGGGGCAATGCCTTGGCGGCAAACCTGCATATGGCACGGACGATTGCTCGGCGTGCTGAGCGAACCATGGTTGCAGCGCGGCGTGATGTTGCTGTGAACCCCGAAGCGCAGCGTTATGTAAACCGCTTGTCAGATTGGCTGTTTGTGGCGGCGCGCCATGCCAATGGCCGAGGCGCGGACGATATTTTGTGGGTGCCTGGCGCCTCACGCTGAGGCTCTGCCCTTAACGGCGCTTCACTTCCGCGCGCCAAACCGGAATCCAGTCCAACACGCCGCGGCATTCCGCCATTGCAATTTGATAGGTGAGGCGAAAGCGCCGACCATCCCAGACATAGGTTTCAGCAGAGCCACAATCGCCCAGCCCGCGCCCTTTGCTAAAGCTAGCCAATTCTCCTTTTTGCGCATCCCAAGTCGCGTTGGAGAGCAGCGGCACCCCATCAGTCTGGCTAAAGCCCGGGCCAAAATCAAATTCAGCAGGCTTCATCCGGCGGCCTTTTCCGCTTCCGGTAATCAGGATGGGCGATGTGACGATATTATAAGACCCAAGGCTGCACGGCAGCAGCGCCAGCCATGTCCGCCGATCAATCCGGACTGCGCGGGCAGGCAAGGCAGGCTGGGCCGTTAATTCGCATCCCGTGCGCGCTTGCAGCCCTTCTACATCTGCTGCTGACAGGTCAAATGCCTCCGCACGTGGCGTCCGCACCGGCACAATGCTGGGCAACGGGGGCGGAGCGCTAAGGCTGGTGACGGGCAGGGGGCCGGGGCTCGCCAAGGCCGTTACGCTGTTGGTGCGGCCTTGCTGCGCATCCACGAACCGCAGTGCCGCCTGAACACCGCGCAGCGACGCCCGGCCAAGTCTTTCCCCCATGGGCCCCTGTAACGTTACGAACCGGCCCTTAGAAAGGCCATTTGCCAGGGCCGCATCCAGCGGCGAGATGGTCAGTGTTTGCCCCTCAGGCGGCAGCGTGGCTTGGGCAAGCACGGTTGCATCATTGCGGACCAGCGCCACGCGCATATTGGGGGCCCGCTGCTCAATATTGGGAATGCGTAATTGGGCCGAGGCATTTGGCGCGCCTGACCGGACAATTTGGAGCGTTAGCTGATTCTCGTTTGTCTCAACGTCCATTAAGGAGACAGCCGTACAGTTTCGGCCGTTGTCACAGCCGGCAGACCAGTCTTCAAAACTTCTGAGTTCGCCGGGCTTTGGCGATGTTGCCACCCCCATTGCCAGCGCCAGCACTGCTAACATGGGAAGAGACTAGCCCAAGCCGCATCGAGTCGATAGAGCCCCTGCGCGAAGAGACAATTTGTTTTCAGGGAGTAATCGACCATGAAGGTCATTGGCGTTATTGGGGCAGGGCAGATGGGATCTGGCATTGCGCAGGTCTCAGCACAGGCGGGCTATGATGTTCTGCTGTCCGATGTGGGCCTGCCGCGCGCAGAAGCGGGCAAGGCTGGTATCGCCAAGACACTGCAAAAGCTGGTCGATCGTGAAAAGATGGAAGCTGCCACGCGCGAAGCGGTGCTGGCGCGCATTACCCCAGTGGATGGCAGTTCATCCTTCGCCCAAGCTGATTTGGTGATTGAAGCCGCGACCGAGAAGGAAGAAATTAAGCGCGCGATTTTTGCTGATGTCAGCAAGGTCTTGCGCGAAGACGCAATTTTGGCGTCCAACACGTCGTCCATTCCCATTACGCGCATGGCGCAGGCTTCGCCCGATCCGGCGCGTTTCATTGGCATTCACTTCTTCAATCCCGTGCCCGTTATGGGCCTGATTGAAGTCATTCCCGGCCTTGCGACGTCCAAGGCGACTGTGGAGACGGTCAGCCGCTTTTGCGACACGCTGAAAAAAGAAATTGTCTATGCCGAGGATGAGCCCGGCTTTGTCGTCAACCGCATTCTCCTGCCGATGATTAACGAAGCCGTGTTCGTGCTGGGGCAGGGGACAGCCAATATTCAGGATATTGATAAGGGCTGCCGTATTGGCCTCAATCACCCGATGGGTCCGTTGGAATTGGCCGATTTTGTGGGACTTGATACCTGTCTCGACATTATCAAGGTGCTGTATAACACCACGGGCGACAGCAAATATCGCCCAGCACCTTTGCTGATGAAATATGTCGAAGCTGGCTGGTTGGGCCGCAAAACGGGCCGGGGCTTTTATGATTATGCCGGGCCTGTGCCCGTTCCGACACGCTGATTTGACTTCTGGCATCGGCCTGCCAAAACCGGTGTAAATTTGCATCCCAAGGGGGGATTATGTCACGGTCATTGTTTATCTTTTCCATCTTTTATGGCGGCATGGTCTGCATTGCGGGTGTGTTGGGGGCAAAGCAGGTGGCTTTGGGGCCATTGGCAGTTGAGGCAGGCATTTTCCCCTTTTTGCTGCTGGTCATCATGTCGAGCGCCGTTTCTGAACTGCATGGCAAAGACCGGGCGGATCAGCTTGTGCGCTTTGGCTTTATTCCGCTGATTGCCTCGATATTGCTGATTCAGCTTGTGCTGGCCTTGCCGGTGGATGAGGGCATGTATCCACCTGCAGTTGAGGCTTTTCCCATTATTTTGGGGCAAAGCGGACGCATGATGATTGCCGGGCTGATTTCCTACGGCCTGTCGCAAACGCTGAATGTCTATGTTTTTGCGCGGTTGGCGCGGCCCGATGGCCGTTTGCTGTGGCTGCGGGCGGGCATTGCCAGCGTCTTATCGCAAGTTCTTGATACCATTCTGTTCATCAGCATCTCTTTCTATGGCGAGCGTGAGATTGCCGATCTGATGGTTGGGCAGATGACAACCAAGATTGTGTTGTCGGTTCTTCTGGTGCCGCTGCTGGTAACAGCTTTGGTGAAATTGGGCCGGAATCTTGACCGCGCGGGCCAGAGCGCATAGCGGCCCGGCATCATGAGCAACCACGCACCCGACCAGACCGCGCTTGCCAAGGCGGAAATCCTCACCGAAGCGCTGCCCTATATTCAGCGTTATGCTGGGCAGACTTTTGTTGTGAAATATGGCGGGCACGCCATGGGCGACCCGGAAGCGGCGCGCAATTTTGCGGAAGATATCGTGCTGTTAAAGGCAGTGGGCATTAACCCCATTGTCGTGCACGGCGGCGGGCCGCAAATTGGCCGGATGTTGAAGCAATTGGGCATTGAGTCCAAATTTGTGGGTGGCCTGCGCGTGACGGATAAGGAAACGGCCTATGTGGCCGAGATGGTCCTGTCGGGTGCGATCAATAAAGAACTTGTCGGCTGGATCATGCAGGCGGGCGGGCAAGCTGTTGGCCTATCGGGCAAAGATGCTGGGCTGGTCACCGCGCGCAAGATTGAAGGGCGCGAGGCAGACCCCAATCGCGGCATTGAACGCAATGTCGATATTGGCTTTGTGGGTGAACCCGTGGCGGTGAATCCGGCGATCCTTGAAACGCTGACGCAGAATGGCGTCATTCCCGTTGTAGCACCCATTGCGCCGGATGAAGCGGGGGAAACGTTCAACATCAATGCCGACACAATGGCAGGCGCAATTGCGGCGCATCTAAAGGCTGCCCGCTTGTTCCTCCTCACTGATGTCGCAGGTGTGCTCGATAAGCAGGGCAATTTGCTGACCGACCTGGACCCGACCCGCATTGCCGACTTGCAGGCGGATGGCACCGTCTCTGGCGGGATGATCCCCAAGCTGGAAACCTGCATCACGGCAGTGGAAGGTGGGGTGGATGCTGCTGTCATCCTGGATGGCCGGGTCCCGCACGTCACCTTGCTCGAAATCTTCACCCGCGGCGGTGCTGGCACCCTCGTCCGCAAATAAGCGGGGCATTTACGCCGCCTGTCGTCGTACTCCGGGCTTGACCCGGAGCCCAGAATTGCCAGCGCAGGTGCGATAGGGTCTTTGCCGCGCCCGCTGGGCTCCGGCTCAGGGCCGGAGCACGAAAGCAGGAAGGTTAACTCCCGCTTCCTGTGTCATTGCGAGCGCAGCGTGGCAATCCATGGGGTAGGGCGTGCGCCTTGATCGCGGCCCGTCGTCCTACTCCGGGCTTGACCCGGAGCCCAGAATTGCCAGCGCAGGTGCGATAGGGTCTTTGCCGCGTCCGCTGGGCTCCGGCTCAGGGCCGGAGCACGAAAAGGAGACTGTGCGGCTTCTCCCGCCCCTGTGCAAACCAGTTTTTACCTGCTGATCGGCGGCAGCGACCAGTTAATTGGCGGCAGGCCCTGGCGTTCCAAAAACCCATTGGCTTGCGAAAAATGTCGGCACCCCAAAAAGCCATTATGAGCGGATAAGGGGGAGGGGTGCGCCGCTTTTAAAACCATATGCCGAGTCGTATCGACAAAGGCCGCCTTCTTCTGCGCATAGGCCCCCCAGAGCAGAAATACGGCCGGCTCTGGCCGGGCATCCACTGCGCGCACGACGGCATCGGTAAATTGTTCCCACCCCTTGCCTTGGTGGCTTGCGGGGCTTGCCATTTCGACGGTCAGAACGCTGTTGAGCAAGAGCACGCCTTGCTGTGCCCAATGTTCCAAACAGCCATGGCTGGGCCGCTTAATCCCCAAATCAGCCTCCAGCTCTTTGAAAATATTCACCAAAGATGGCGGTGGGCGGACGCCGGGCTGAACGCTGAAGCACAGGCCATGGGCTTGGCCTTCGCCATGATAAGGGTCTTGCCCCAAAATGACGACGCGGACCTTGGGCAAGGGCGTGGCATCCAGCGCATGAAACCATTCACTGGCTTTGGGGAAAATACGCTTACCCGCCGCCTTTTCTGCCAACAAAAAGCTCCGCAACGTCTGCATCCGCTCGGTTTCAAATTCGGGCGCGAGTGCCGCTTTCCAGCTGGGGTCGAGCTTGATCCTGTCCGTCATGACGCTGTCGTGCAGGGTGCGCGTAAGGCTGTCAATTGGGCGCGTGCTGCCAGTTGCAACCCGCCTTGATCCACGCCATGACAGGCAAAAGACAGGAAGAGGATGACATGAGCGATTATCAAACGATCAAGGTTGATATTGACGACGGCATCATGACGCTGACGTTGCACCGGCCCGAAAAGATGAATGCTTTCACATCTGAGATGATGCAGGAAATGATTGCCGCTTTTGATCGTGCCGATGCCGATGATAGCGTGCGGGCTGTGATCGTGACTGGCTCTGGCGAGAAAGCCTTTTGCGCAGGCGCAGATTTGTCTGCCGGCGGCGCGACCTTTGATTATGCCAAGCGCGAGGATCGCGATGACAATGCCTCTGCCGTCAAATCGGATGGCAGTGTTGATCTTAGCCATGAGGGCGCCCGCGATGGCGGTGGCCGCGTCACGCTGCGCATCTTCAACTGCAAAAAGCCTGTGATTGGCGCAATTAATGGCGCGGCGGTCGGTATTGGTGTGACGATGCAGCTGCCCATGGACATCCGCATTGCCAGCAGCACCGCGCGCTTTGGCTTTGTCTTTGCCCGGCGTGGTATTGTGCCAGAGGCGGCCTCCAGCTGGTTCCTGCCGCGTCTGGTGGGGATTAGTCAGGCCCTAGAATGGTGCTATTCAGGCCGTGTCTTTGGCGCGGAAGAGGCGCTGAAAGGCGGTCTGATCCGCTCGATCCACGCGCCGGAAGATTTGCTGCCCGCTGCCCGCGCGCTGGCGAAGGAATTGACGGCAGATAGCGCCCCTGTCTCTGTCGCGCTCACGCGGCAGATGATGTGGCGGATGCTGGGTGCAGCCCACCCCATGGAAGCGCATAAGCTGGATAGCCGGGCCATTTGGGCGCGCGGTGCGGCAGGGGACGCCAAAGAAGGGGTCACATCCTTCCTCGAAAAGCGGCCAGCGGCCTATCCTGATAAGGTGAGCGAGCACATGCCGCACTTCTCCCCTTGGATGGATGAACCCAAATATGGCTGAGGATGGGGCAGGCGTGCTCCGGCCCTGAGCCGGAGCCCGTCTGCGCACGGCGGAAAGGGGGCTGGGCTCCGGGTTAAGCCCGGAGCAAAACTGTTCCGATCTGCCTCAGCCCTTTTTCGGCGGCCATGGGAAGAAGGACGAGGTCCGGCGGAGATACTCCGCATAGCCGGGGCGGTTCTTCTTCAAGCGATGCTCCAGCATCGGCACGCCGGAGACGCGCGTCAGCAAGAAGGTGAGAAGAATTGGCCCAATGATTGAGGCAAGGCCAAGTGGGCTCCGCGCGGCGATGATCCAAATGCCCCACCAGGTGCACGCATCGCCAAAGTAATTTGGGTGGCGTGTGTAGCGCCACAGCCCAGTATCCAGCACCTTGCCAGCCATGGACGGGTTGTCGCGAAACGCCTTGAGTTGTGCGTCGCCAATCGTTTCAAATAAAATGCCAATAACAGCCATGACGACCCCGATCATGCCAATTAGGCTAAGCTCTTGGTCTACGTCCATGACCGACCCAATTTGCGCAGGTAGGCAGACGACAAAGAGCAGCACATATTGCATCAGGAACACTTGGATGAAGCTCGCTTTTGCAAAGCTCCAACCGCGTTTCTCCATCAACCGGCCAAGAATGGCGACGTAGCGTGGGTCTTCGCCATGCGCGCGCCAGCGATTAAAAAGGTGGATTGCAAGGCGCAGGCCCCAAATAGCGGTTAGAGCAAATAAGGCGACTGATTGTGCACCTCGCGCGCCTCCCGTCATGGCAAAGCTGCTACCTGCCAATATCACCATGCCAAAGGGCCAAAAGCTATCAATGACGGAGACATCACGAATCCGCACGCAATAAGCCCAAAGGGCCAACATGGTTATTGCTAAGATGCCCGCATTGACTGCCAGCACATCTGTCCACGCCATTTTTCCATCCCCCAATTCATTTTGTTCAATTCCATCCACGATATCCCCGTTATCCACAGGCGCAAGATGGTCTTTTGCATTTGACCGACTCAGCGATGCATGAGAGCCTCTTACTTACAGACACAGAGAAAGACCAAGAGAAATCAAGGGCTTAACTGAGTTTGTTCGATTTTGATCTGAAGTTCAGACGCGCAAGCGACTGGGGTTAAGGAGAAAAAATCGGTAGGCCAAGCAAAGGCACGGCACGCAGGCGCAAGCCAAGGTGGAGCCCAGTCCGGAGCAAAGCCAATGCAGGCCGGGTCGCCGAAAGGCAGGAAAGTCTGCAGAACGCGCTGTCACCGCGCAGGACGCACGGGCCGCAAGGCTTGATGCAGAGAGCAAAGTGACACACGTAGTGAGGGCCGGCGGCAACGCTGGCCCTCATTTGCGTTTGGAGATGGCGAAATCGCTAGAAATGGCTTTGGGCGGCCAGAGTTGGCCGCCCGCTGCACCGCTCAATTTAGGCTTTAAAGTCCCGCGCAATCGCTGTTTGCGTGGCTTTGCCATAAGGCGGCAACAGACCCGCCAGCTTTGCAATGTTGATCTTGGGTTGCTTGTAGACGCTTTTGCCGTGGCTGAACGTCTTAAAGCCATCAAAGCCATGATAGGCGCCCATGCCTGATGGACCAATGCCGCCAAAGGGCAGTTCTTCATTCGAAATATGGAAGATCACGTCGTTTAGCGTCACCCCGCCCGAGATGGTGCGGTCGAGCACTTGGCGCTGTTCGCCCGCATCTTCGCCAAAATAATAGAGGCCCAATGGGCGATCATGCGCGTTCACATACTCAATAGTTTCCTCAATCCGGTCATAGGTTTTGATTGGGAGGACGGGGCCAAAAATCTCTTCCTGCATCACCTTCATGTCGTCCGTCGGATTGCGGACGAGGTAGAGCGGCATCTTGTTACGATTGGATGATCCAAAATCCTCATTTGCCGGATTTACCTCAATCACTTCAGCGCCTTTGGCACGCGCATCATCCAAATAGCCGGTCAGGCGATCGCGGTGGCGGCTGTTGATGACTGACGTGTAGTCAGGGTTTTCGAGCAAGGTCGGGTACATCACTGAAACGGCCTTGGTCATGCCGGCGACAACCTCTGCCTCTTTCTCGCGCGGGACCATCAGATAATCAGGCGCCAAGCAAATCTGTCCGGCATTCAGCATTTTGCCCAGGGCAATACGCTGCGTAGCGGCATCAATATTGGCAGACCGGCCAATGATCGTGGGCGATTTCCCGCCCAATTCCAGCGTCACCGGCGTCAGATTGTCGGCGGCGGCATGGAGAATGTGTTTGCCAATGCCCGTGGCACCCGTGAAAATCAGATGATCAAAGGGCAAGCTGGCAAAAGCTTGGCCCACATCTGGCCCGCCTGAATAGAAAACGGCTTCTTCCGCCGCGAAATATTTGGGGCCAATTTCCTCGAACAGCGCTGCGACAGTGGGCGTATATTCGGAGGATTTCACCATCACGCGGTTGCCCGCTGCAAAAGCACCTGCCATCGGGCCCATGGTCAGCTGCACGGGGAAGTTCCACGGCGAAATAATGCCAACAACGCCCTTGGGTTGATATTCAATCACAGCTTTTGCGCCCAACAGGCCCAGCGGGAATGTCGGCTTGCGCTTTTCCGGCTTCATCCATTTATCAAGCTGCTTGATGGAATATTTGAGCGTGTGGATCGACGCGACAATATCCGTCATCATCGATTGTTCGGTGCTGCGATGGCCGAAATCTTCTGACAAGGCTTTGCAAAAGGCTTCGCCATGGTCGACCATCATCGCAATTGCGCGCTTCAGCCGATCCTTCCGTACAGAGGCGGGAATGGGCAGCTCTGCTGTAAAGGATGTGCGTTGGGCGTTCAGCGCGGCCAACATCTGGTCTTTGGTAACAGCCATGGCAATCATCTCCTCAAGTCTTTTCTTTCAAGATAGATGATGGCCTGCTGCGCCCTGGGGTGCAATAGGTAGGTTGCAGAAGCGAACCGAGTTTTGGCCCCTTTTGGGCGGTCTTTTAGTTCACACCCCAAAGATGCGCCGTGGCAATAAAGCCAATGCGGCCACTGACATCAAATTTGCACCAGCCATCTGCACACTCAGTAATTTTGCCCACCACGCCTGGGGCGGCACGCCACACGATCCGCGCCGCTTCATTGGGGGCATCCCGCATCGGGCGCACATCGCCCACAACAATGGCGGTGCGTGTGTCTGAAATCAAATTGGCCTGCATCCAGCCTTGGGTGCCATCGGGGTCTTCCACCTTGCGCCAGCTGGGGTAGGTGGCGACCACTTTCACGGGCAGGCCTGCGCGTTGATAAAACCAGACGACAGGAAATTGCTGGCCCGGCCCAGTGCGCATCCGCGCCTTACCCGCCCCAATTGAGGCCCAATAAGGCGGCTTGCTTTGGGCAAGGGCAGCGTGTGGCATCAGCCAGATGAGCACGGCAATCAAAAGAAGGCGCAGTCGCGTCATTGAAACATTCCAATCATCTTTCTGATCCTTAGCCAAAAGCATCCCCGCTATTCAACCTGTGCTTGCAGCTTGCGCCATCCGGCCTTAGCCATAAGTCATGACTGTGCCAGATCGACCTGCCCGCCCCAAAGTAATTGTGACACGCGAACTGACCGATGGCGTCATGGCGCGGATGGAAGAGCTATTTGAGACGCGGCTTAACCGCGAAGACCGGGCGTTGACGCGCGCCGAGTTGGAAGCGGCCATGGCAAATGCCGATGTACTGGTGCCAACCATTACCGATCGGATTGATGCCGATCTCATCGCCAAGGCTGGCCCCCGGCTGAAGCTAATTGCCAATTTTGGCGTTGGCGTGGACCATATTGATCTCCATGCCGCGCGCGAACGGCGCATTTTGGTGACCAATACCCCCGGCGTGCTGACCGAAGATACAGCGGACATGACAATGGCGCTGATCCTCTCCGTCCCGCGGCGTTTGGGGGAAGGGGAAAAGCTGATCCGCGCGGGGGCCTGGGATGGGTGGAAACCCAGCGGAATGTTGGGCCATCGCGTCAATGGCAAGACCTTGGGTATTATTGGCATGGGTCGCATTGGCCGGGCCGTCGCGCGCCGCGCGCAGGGCTTTGGCATTCGCACCATCTATCACAACCGCCACCGCCTGCCTGAGGGTGTAGAGGCAGAATTGGGCGCGCGCTTTGTAGATTTGGATAGCCTGTTCACGCAATCCGATATCATTTCGATCAATTGCCCCCATACGCCTGAGACGCATCATCTGGTGAATGCGGATCGGCTGGCCCAGATGCGGCCCGATGCCTATTTGGTGAACACCTCACGCGGCGAAGTTTTGGAGGAAGATGCGCTCATCAAAGCACTTCAATCGGGCCAGATCGCGGGGGCAGGGCTGGACGTCTATGTCAACGAGCCGCACGTGGATTCGCGCTTGCTGGATCTGCCCAACACCGTGCTGCTGCCGCATATGGGCTCTGCCACTTATGAAGGTCGGGCGGCCATGGGCGAAAAGGTCATCGCCAATATCCGCGCCTGGGTGGATGGACATCGCCCGCCAGATCAAGTGTTGGAAGGGTGGGATTAAGCCCGCCATTCTTCACGCGCCGCCATTGCGCGCGCAGCTTGGCAATCCATGGGGAAGGGCGCGCGTCTTGATCTCCGCTGGTCCTCGTGCTCCGGGCTTGACCCGGAGCCCAGAATTGCCAGCGCAGGTGCGACGGGGTTTTGGCCGCGTCCGCTGGGCTCCGGCTCAAGGCCGGAGTACAAAAGCAGGAAGGTTCCTTCCGCTTATTCCGTCATTGCGTGCGCGGCGTGGTAATCCAACAACGCCTGACGGCGTCTGGATTGCCGCGTCGATTACGCTTCTCGCAAAGACGTGATCCGAGACTTAAATTTCAGTCGTCAGCCCGCACTGGCAAGCGCGTCAAACAGCCTTTTGCCATCCAGCCCGCCATGGGCCGCTTCGCTGCGGCGTTCGGGGTGGGGCATCATGCCCAGCACATTGCCAGCCTCATTAAGCACGCCTGCAATATCGCGCGCTGAGCCATTCACCTGTTCGGCATAGCGGAAGGCCACACGGCCTTCGCCTTCCAAACGGTCCAGCGTGTCGGCATCAGCAAAATAATTGCCATCATGATGCGCCACGGGAATCAGGATGTCTTCATCCGCATCATAGAGGCTGGTAAAGGCCGATTGGGTGTTTGCCACCTTCAGCCGAACATCGCGGCAGACGAAGGAAATGCCCGCATTGCGCATTAAAGCGCCGGGCAACAGGCCCGTTTCGGTCAAAACCTGAAAGCCATTGCAGACGCCAAAGACATAGCGGCCTTGGGCAGCGGCATCCGCCACGGCGCGCATCACGGGCGATTGCGCTGCCATCGCGCCGGAGCGGAGATAATCGCCATAAGAAAACCCACCGGGCACGCCAATCAGGTCAACGCCTGCGGGCAGGCTGGTGTCCTTGTGCCACACCATATGCGGCTTTTTGCCCGTGGCCTGTTCAAACGCCACCGCCAAATCGCGGTCGCAATTGGAGCCGGGAAAAACGATGACGGCGGTTTGCATCAGGCGCGCTCAATCCGGAAGTTTTCAATCACGGTATTTGCCAAGAGCTTGCGGCACATATCTTCAATCTCAGCATCGCTGGTGCCATCGGCCAGATCAAGCTCAATCATCTTGCCTGCGCGGACATCGTTGATGCCGCCAAAACCCAGACCTTCTAAGGCATGGTGGATTGCCTTGCCCTGCGGATCAAGAACACCGTTTTTGAGGGTGATGGTGACGCGGGCTTTCATCGCGGGCGAGTCCTTTGACTAACAGTGGATGGCCGGGCCTATGCCCGCCCCCGCGCGCAAGAGCAAGGTTATGTTTTTGCACCACAGGCAGAACAGGCTGGGTCTTTGGGCAGGCGGATGGCGCGCAGTGTTAAATCCAGCCCGTCCACCAGTTGCAACTTGCCCGCGGGGTCGGTTCCAAAGCCGGTGACGCAGCGAATGGCTTCCATGGCTGCCATGCTCCCCATCATGCCGACCATTGCGCCGAGCACGCCGACATCGGCGCACGTATCGCAATCGTCCGCATCATGCGCATCGCCGACAAAACAGCGATAACAGGGCTTATCTGCTTCCCACCCGCGAAAAACGCCCAATTGGCCTTGAAACTGGCCAATGGCGGCGGACACAAGCGGCACCCGCGCGGCATTGGCCGCATCGGCGACGGCCAGCCGGGTGGCGAAATTATCTGACCCGTCAATTACAACGGAAATGCCACGAAGAAGATTGGGCATTTGGGCGGCGGTCACGCGCGTTTCGACGGGCGTAACTGCTACATAAGGGTTCAGCGCGTGAACACGGGCTGCTGCCACTTGCGCCTTGGGCTGTCCCACATCCTCAGTCGTGTAGAGCGTCTGGCGCTGAAGGTTGGAGAGGCTGACAACATCATCGTCCACAATGGTCAGCGCACCAACACCGGCTGCTGCCAGATATTGGATCACAGGAGAACCAATGCCGCCTGCTCCAATCACCAGCATATGCGCAGATTTAATGGCATTTTGCCCCGCCCCGCCAATATCGGGCAGGACAATATGGCGCGCATAACGCTCTAGCTCTTCGTCATTCAGGCTCATTGCCCTGTCGAGCCAAAGCCCCCGCTGCCCCGCGCGGTCTCATCCAGACTATCGACCATGGCAAAGCGTGCACGCTGCACAGGCGCGGGCACCAATTGGGCAATGCGGTCGCCGCGACGAATGGGGAAGGGCGCATCGCCCAAATTGGCGAGGATGACTTTCACTTCGCCGCGATAATCGCTGTCGATCGTGCCGGGCGTGTTGAGGCAGGTAATGCCGTGTTTGAGCGCAAGTCCAGAGCGCGGTCGAACCTGCACTTCATAGCCTTCAGGGATCGCCATCGCAAAGCCTGTGGCAACGGCATGGCGTGCGCCGGGCGCAAGATCCAAATCTTCTGCCGCCACAACATCCATGCCCGCAGCCCCTGCTGTTGCATAGGCCGGGGCGGGCAGCCCTTCGCCATGCGGCAGGCGCTGCAATGCAATGTCAATTTCCGCAAAGCGCATCTGAAATCCTTTGAACAAGCATCTGAGCAACTTGGGTTTTATCCATCCGGTCCCAGTTTTCGGTGCCATCGGCATGGATCAGGTGGACGCGGTTTTGCGTGCCGCCCATGGGGTCTTGCGACACATTATTGGCGACAATCCAATCACAGCCTTTGCGCAGGCGTTTGGCAGCCCCTTGGTCTGCCGCATCTTCGGTTTCGGCTGCAAAACCAATCACCAGATGCGGGCGTTGGGGGGACGCGCAAAGCGTTGCCAATATATCCGGGTTTTTCTGCCAATTGAGCTGGGGCGGCCCAGCTTCTTTCTTCAACTTGGCGGGGGCTGCATCCACGCGCCAATCAGCGACAGCGGCAACCATCACAGCCAAATCGGCGGGCAGGGCCGCGTCCACAGCGGCTGCCATTTGGGCGGCCGTTTCCACATCAACGCGATTTACGCCGGCGGGCGTTGGCAGGCTGACAGGGCCAGCCACCAGCGTGACACGGGCCCCTGCCTTTGCGAGGGCTTCGGCAATGGCAAAGCCTTGAAGGCCGGATGAGCGGTTGGCGATCACGCGGACCGGATCAATCGGCTCTTGCGTTGGGCCTGCCGTGACAAGAGCGTGCTTGCCGGCGAGCGGCTTTGCCGCTGGATCAAGCTGCGCTGCAATTGCGTCTGCAATCGCTTCGGGTTCTGGCAGGCGGCCGGGGCCAAATTCGCCACAGGCCATTGGGCCTTCATCAGGGTCCAGCACGGTCAGGCCATCAGCGCGCAGCGTGGCAATGTTCCGCTGCGTTGCCGGATGGTCCCACATCCGCACGTTCATGGCGGGCGCGACCAGCACGGGCTTATCTGTTGCCAGCAACAAAGTCGTCGCCAGATCATCGGCAATGCCGGCAGCCATTTTGGCCATCAGGTCGGCAGTCGCAGGCGCGACGACAAGCAAATCTGCCTGACGCGACAATTGGATATGGCCCATTTCTGCCTCGTCTTTGAGGTCGAAGAGATCCGTGTAAACCTTATCTTCGCTGAGGGCGGCCAAAGTCATTGGCGTTACAAATTTTTGGCCGGATGCTGTCACCACGCAGCGCACGGATGCGCCCCGGCGGCGCAGGACGCGCACCAGTTCGCACGATTTATAGGCCGCGATGCCGCCGCCAATGATCAAAAGGATGCGCTTGCCGTCCATAAGGCGGCTCTTTGCCGTTAAGTGGCGGCTAAGTCTAGCTGTCGTGGCCATGCGGCCCGGACAAGATCTGGCAGGGATATCCGCAGGAAGACCATGCCCATGCCCAAAAGAGGCCCCATTAAGAAGCCCCAGTAAAATGTGTCTGATCGGCCGATAATTGCGAAAATCAGGCCGTAGCCGATCAGGCACAGGCTGACCAAAACACCCCGCCAATGGCGCCAGGAAAGCCAGCCAAACAGGCTCAGCACCAACAGCGGATACCCAATATAACCTGGCAAAAGGCGCAGCCAACTCGTTTGGAAATAGTACATCATCGCGCCATGCACGCCGCCAAGTTTAAGCCAGCCGGGAGAGGCATGGTCGCTTGCGAGCGTCAAATGCGTGACCATCTGCCAATGTAGCCCCAACACCAGCGCAAAGCCGAAAATGACGCCACACCATGCGGCAGTCTCTCGCCAATTGCGCTGCCACACCGCGTTCGCGACCATAAGCAGAATAAAGGGCAAGCAATGTTCCCGAATGGCCAGCGCACTTGCCGCGACGAGCAGCGAGGGGAGCCATTGCCCGGGCCGATAGAGCGCAAGGGCGAGCGTCAGCAGCCCGCCCGCCCATAATTCATGAACCGTCACATAATGGACGCGCGTGATGGGCCCAACGCTACAAAAAATCAGGGCGGCGCCCATCGTGCCCCAGATGGGCAACAGCATATGCGGCTTTGATCGCGCGCGCCACGCGATCAATGCGGCCACCCAGATGGCCAGCATGAGTGCTTGTGCGAAGGTCTTTCCCAATAAGGCAATAATATAAGCCAGTGTTGGCAAGCGCACCGTAACAAAAGGGCGTAAGGGGTATTCGCGCCTGCGCTGCTCGGCGATGGCGGCCTGATAATAGCCTTGCCCGGCCTGCATGCGCCCGACAATGGCTTCATATAACAGGAGATCACCGTCATCCTGCGCGCTTTTTGCAGGGGCGGGTTGAACCGTTTGCGACGCAGGCACAATGCTTGCCACCAACGCGCATGCCAACAACAGCAGGATCAACCGGGCAGGCCATGCGGCGAGCCTGTTAAACCAGCTTTCGGAGTGCGCCCCCATTATTTCCGCCATGTGAGGTAGGACGAGGCCGCGAAATTCCACACCGCGCCCACAATAATGCCCGCGACAGCCGCCAGCCACCAGCTGCTGCCGCTATCATGCACCCAATTTCCGATGCCAATATTGGCGACAGCGCCAAGGGCGGAGACGGCGTAAAAAGACGCCAAGCCGCCCCATAAGCGCCAACCGCGCAAGCGCCGATCCCGATAGGTGAAACTGTTGTTAAGGAAGAAGTTAAAGGCAATTGCTGTTGCAACTGCGGCCATCTGACCATCGCTAAAGCGATAACCCAGCACGAGGCCCAACCCGAGAACGGCCAGATGGACCCCCACGCCCAGGCCGCCAACGGCGAGGAACGCCATCAAGCGCACCGGCAAAATGCGGCCAATGCTCTTGTCTGCCAGAAGCATCAGATATTCGAGTGCAATCTGGCTATCAGCCTTGCTTTCGCCAGCCACGCGATTGCGGAATTGATACGGAAACTCCGCCACACGCGGTGCTTGCGGAAGGGAGGCAACAATATCCAATAAAATCTTGAATCCAATGCCAGAAACCTTTGGAAGCGCTGCCGTGAACGTGTCCCTGCGCAGCGCGAAAAAACCACTCATGGGATCCGACAGGGATGTCCGCAAAATGCGTTGCCCCAGCCACGTCGCAGCGCGTGACAGGCGCAGGCGGGTTTCATCCCACCCCATTGTTCCGCCACCCTCGGCATAACGGGTGGCGAGCGCAATATCCGCGCGATTATCGGCGACTGCGCGGATCATTTCGGGCAAGATCGTCTCGTCATGCTGCAGGTCACCATCAATGACGGCGAGCACGGGGGCAGCGCTGGCCAACATACCCTCAATCACCGCGCTTGAAAGGCCGCGACGGCCCACGCGTTGCACGATGCGAATATGTGGATGGGTGCAGGCAAAACTGCGCACCACCTCGGCACTGTGATCGGGGCTATTGTCATCGACAAAGATGACTTCCCACTGAAACTCCGTCAGTGCCGCGGATAATCGGGCAATCAGCGGGGCGATATTCTCTGCTTCGTTAAATGTCGGCACAATGATTGCGACATCCAGCGCGCGTTGGCCGGAAGAAAGAGGAAGCGCGAACGCACGGATATCCTGAAGCACAAATTTCCTCCCACCGGCCAACCCGGAGGGGCGGCCGTCATGGACCGAGGTTCTGGCAGGATTTGGTTAAAGCCCGGTAACGAGCTGGGCGGCCAAAAGCGTGGCGGCGCCAATCGTGGCGGCGGCTGCATATCGCCAGCCTTTGCCAAGACCAATTTGGATATCGGGCAATGGCGGGGCAGGTGGCGCTGCGCCGGGCTTGGGATAAGCGAGTTCCATCCGGCGGACGAGGTCAGGCAAATCAGCCAAGATGCGTGCGCCGCGCAAGATACTGTCTGCAAGCTTGGCTTCAGGGCCAAGTTCATCCCGCAGCCAATTTTCAACAAATGGTCCCGCTGCGTCCCACATATTAATTTCTGGATCGAGCGTGGATGCCACGCCTTCCACCATCACCATTGTCTTTTGCAGCAGCAGCAAATGTGGCTGGGTTGGCATGTCAAATTCACGTGTGATGGCAAAAAGACCATCCAACATATTGCCAACGCTAATATCTTTTACAGGAACGCCGCGAATAGGCTCGCCCACAGCCCGCAGCGCCGTTGTGAATTCATCTACATTATGATGAGCGGGCACATATTGCGCGTCAAAATGGATTTCGGCCACGCGCCGGTAATTGCCTGTAATCAGGCCATAAAGAATTTCCGCCAACCAAATCCGCGCTTGGCGATGGATGCGGCCCATAATGCCAAAATCAATGGCTGCAATGCGGCCATCGGGCAGCACGAACAAATTGCCTTGGTGCAAATCGGCGTGGAAAAAGCCGTGCGTGATGGATTGGGCCAAAAAGGTGCGGACAAGTGTGGTCGCGGTTGCCTTTAGGTCGACGCCCGCCGCCTCCAGCGCCGCGCGATCCGTCAGCTTGATGCCGTCAATCCAGTCGAGCGTCATGACGCGGCGACTGGTCCGCTTCCAATCTATTTCGGGGACGACATAGCCATCCTCAGCGCGCATCATCGCCCGCAATTCAGACGCGGCAGAGGCCTCGCGGCGCAAGTCTAGCTCGCGGAGTGTCCATTGTTTGAAGGTGGCAATGACTTCGCGTGGGCGCAGCCGGGCCAGCTCCCCGCCACGCGCGGCTGCATGGGCGGCAATCCACTCATATGTCTCAATATCGCTGGCAAATTTTGCCTCAATCCCCGGACGCAAAATTTTAACGGCGACCGTTCGGCCATCGCTGGTCACGGCCTTATGCACTTGCGCGACGGAGGCAGCGCCGACAGGCTCTGGGTCAATCGATTGGAACAGGCTGTCGAGCGGCGCGTCGAGCGATTGTTCAACCGCAGCCTTCACCTTGTCAAACGACAAGGCGGGCAGCGTGTCTTGCAGGCGCAGCAAATCCCGCGCGGCGTCTTCGCCGACCAAATCAGGACGGGTCGCCAGCGTTTGCCCCAGCTTGATGGCGGCGGGCCCAATTTTTTCAAAGGCGCCCGCATAATCCGGCGTTTTCGGCAGGAAAGCGCCGAGCCGGGCAATCCGTGCAAGCCGACGCACACCCGCGGGGGCGACCGGACTTTGTTCAATGCCCAGCAATGCGCCATGGCGCGCCAAGATGCGGCCCCATGTCAGCAGCCGCCAAAGATGCGTGAGTCGAGAGGTCAAATCTTCCAACCGCTGTGAATGGCGACCAGCCCGCCCAAAATGGGTTCATGCCGCGTTTGCACAAAGCCGGCGTCCCCAATCATGGCTTCAAAGCGCGGCATATCGGGGAACCGGCGGATCGATTCGATCAAATACCGATAACTATCTGCATCACCCGCAATCATCTGGCCCACCTTCGGGACAATTTTGTGCGAGTAGAAATCATAGACGTCGGAAAAGCCCGGCCATGTGGTCGTGGAAAATTCAAGGCAGAAGAACCGACCGCCGCGCTTCAGCACGCGGTGTGCTTCTTTCAGCGCCTTATCAATATGCGTGACGTTCCGAATGCCGAACGCAATCGTGTACGCATCAAAGCTGTTGCTATCAAAGCTCAGCTCTTCGGCATTTTGCTCGGACCAGCTCAGGCCGCCAATATCGCGCTCTTCCGCGCGTTCCATGCCAACTGCCAGCATATCCGGGTTAATGTCGGACACTGTGACGAGCGCGCCGTGTTTTTGCAGGCGAAAAGCAATATCGCCCGTGCCGCCTGCCATATCGAGGATCATTTCGCCCGGCCGCGGTTTAACACGCGCGACAAAACGATCCTTCCACAGCCGGTGCAGTCCGCCCGACATGGCGTCGTTCATAATGTCATAGCGACGCGCCACGCTGGAAAAGACTTGGCCGACGCGGGCCTGCTTTTCCTCAGCGGCAATATCTTCATAGCCAAAGGACACAGTATCAGTCATGCGCCGAGCCTCTAGCCAAGCCGCGCGCCGCCCGCTAGCGGAATCACGTGCCTGAGCTTCCTGAAGTTGAAACAACCGTCCGTGGGCTTGCCGCTGTGCTGCAAGGAGAGCGGCTGACGCGCGTGGAACCACGCCGCGCCGATTTGCGTCGGCCCATTCCCATTGATCTGCGGCAAAGGCTGCAAGGCGCCCAAGTGACGGGGCTTGGACGGCGCGCCAAATATGGCCTGATTGAGACGGATCGGGGCGATACGCTGATTTTTCACCTCGGCATGTCTGGCCGCTGGCAAATTGACCCAGACGTCATTGGCCCGCACGGGCACTTAATATTGGAAACTGCGGCTGGCCGCCAATTGGTGCTGGATGATCCACGTCGCTTTGGCTCGCTCGATCTGGTGTCGACGCAGGCTTTGGCGGCATTCTCTGCTTTTGCGGCGATGGGGCCAGAGCCGCTGGACGAGGCCTTTACAGCGACTGTCCTGGCCAAGGCCATTGCAGGGCGTGCAGCGCCGATTAAGGCATTGCTGCTCGATCAACGCATCGTCGCGGGGCTTGGGAATATCTATGTCTGCGAGGCGCTGCACATGTCGGGCATTGCGCCGACGAGGGCAGGGGGAAGCCTGTCCTTAGTGCGGCTGGAGAAGCTGGTGATCGCCATCAAACAAGTTTTGGCGTCTGCCATCGAAGCGGGCGGCTCTACATTGCGCGATTATGCCCGGCCCGATGGAGAATTGGGCTATTTCTTCAAGCAATGGCGCGTTTACGGGCGCGAAGGGCAGGCTTGTTCCTGCGGTTCGCCTGTCAAAAGGCGTGTGGATAGTGGCCGATCCACTTTTTACTGCGCGAAATGCCAGCGATGAAGGTTGACCGGCGCGCCGACCGGCGTTAATGGCCCCGTTCACGCCGGTGCGGGTGATTCCGCGCCGTTTTTGTTTCGGACAAATTGAGGTTAGTCGATATGGCGAATACGCCGCAAGCCAAGAAGCGCATCCGTCGCAACGCTCGTCGTGCGGTGATCAACCATAACCGCATCAGCCGCATCCGCACTTTCGTGAAGAAGGTCGAAGCTGCGCTGGAATCTGGTGATAAGGCTGCTGCCTCAACCGCTCTTGCCGCTGCTCAGCCGGAAATGGCACGCGGTGTTGCAGCCGGTGTTCTCCACAAGAACACGGTCGCTCGCAAATTCTCGCGCTTGACGAAGCGGGTTTCGTCACTCGCCTAATTGGGGTGGGTGCGGCCTAAGGGTCGCTTCACTCCTCCAAAATGGAAGCCTGTCGATCCATTTCGGCAGGCTTTTTTCATGCCCATTTTGCGCGGCAATCAGAACCCGGCCTCAATCCACGATTCGGGTCAGTCACCTTTTGTTCCATTCAATATAAAATCGTTTAAAATCAATACTTTATTAGCAACTTTAGGAT
>JBEDNE010000134.1:0-13786 GCA_041170745.1 Pseudomonadota bacterium | reverse complement strand
CGTTGCAAAGAAATTGGGATTATCACCCGCGCCGTGGATCGACTTTGCAAAATCTTCTGAAAAGGCCCCGCCGACGGTGGAGACGTTTACCCCCACTTTTTCAAACACGCGCCCCTTCATCACCCCGCGCACGCCACCGCCGCCTTGGGCCTGCGGATCATCATCGCGGTTCCATGCGCTATAGTCAAAAGCGGCATCGCTGCCCGCTTCACGCTCAATCGCTTCAAATTCCGCGCAAATGCGGTCACGCAGATCTTCAAACCACGACCGAGCGGCCTGTTGTTCATCATCGAGCGTGAAGGGGACATTGGGTCTGTTCATAGCGCGCGGCATTACGCACAGCGGCGCTGAACGCAAGTGGGCATGGATGGAAGGGCGATGCTTTGCCGGGAGACGGGATGCCAATGGATCCTGAAACAAGTTCAGGATGACGTTGGGGTAACAGGATGACGTTGAGGTAGTGAGGATGACGTTGGGGTCGTGAGGATGATCGTGGGAACGGCTCTTCTACGTCATGCTGAACGTGTTTCAGCATCCATGAAAACCCAAAGCCGCCGAAACTGCCACTCCCGTCCCGTCAACATCCTCCGGGCTTGACTGGGAGCCCAGATGAACACCCCCTTGCCACTTCCCCCCAACTGACCGATAACCGCGCTTGAAGCCGCCACGCACGGCTTCCGGGGTGTAGCAACCTTGCATGATCGGATCGGTGCCGGCCGTATCGGCACTGCACTTCCTGACCCTTATGGTCGGGGAGCCTGTGGCGTATGTCCAAGGCTTTCCAGCCCAAAGGTCGCAGGAGCCGTATCATGCGGTTTGCTAACTCCCCGATCACCAAGAATAGGTCAGGCCAAAGCGGGGGCGCACCGCACCGGCCCTGAGGGGGAGGCGTAAATGACCCCGAGTTTTCTGGTTGAGTATTTCGAAGCGACGGGCGTTTTGGACATTCCGCCGCGCAGCATGAATTTTCGCCTGACGCTGGAAGATGGCGAGATTTGGTATGTCAATCTGAGACGATATCAGCGGCGCCAACGCTTTTTGGGCCAAAGGATCACGGTCATTGGCCCACGCTGTGGCCCCAAAGTAATCGAGGCAATGCGCATCTTTGTGCATGAATAGGGTGGGCAAGGCTATTGGGCGTGGTGAAAACGGCGGTTCAATAGCGGCATATGAGGTGCCAATGGATCCTAAACCAAGTTCAGGATGACGTTGGGAGAATTATTCGCGCAAAGACGCAGCGATCGCAAAGGCAGGGACTATCTTCTTTGCGCCTTTGCGCGCAACCATCCGGATAGGAAAGCGCCCTAGCCCTTTGGCAGCTGGCCCGTCTGGCGCAGGGCATCAAACAGCGCGATTCCCGTGGCGACGGAAATATTGAATGAGCGCAAGCCCGGCATCATGGGGATACGAATGGCCGCATCGCAGGCGGTGCGGACATCATCGGGCACGCCGGCGCTTTCTTGGCCCATCAACAGCGTATCATTGGGCTGGAAGGCAAAAGAACCAATCAAATCGGTGGCCTTGCTGGTCATGAGAACCAAGCGGCCTGGCACCTGTTGGTGGAAGCTGTGCCAATCCGCATGACGGGCGATATCGACTTTTTCAGCATAATCCATTCCAGATCGGCGTAATTTTTTATCTGAAAAAGCAAAGCCGCAGGGATCAATAATATCCACAGGAACGCCCAAACAGGCGGAAAGGCGTAAAATTGCCCCCACATTTCCTGCGATTTCTGGTTGGTAAAGTGCAATTCGCATCTGAATGCGTTAAGCAAAGCACGCGTCTTGGGGCAAGCGCCTCGGATTTGGTATTTGCAAGTTTTTGCAACATCGCTATCAGGCGCGCAAATCTAACGGTTCCGGGGGTCGATGTTCTGACTTTCGCGCGGAATTCCAAAAATGGACCGCAAGGCAGGCTGGGCAAAGGTCGAATCAGGGATAATGGAAAGCATGGCAAGTTTGACGGAAGACAGCGCAACCGCTGGCGGTGATCAGGGCGGCGTTCGTCGTCGTGACTTTATCAACGTCGCAGCGGCAAGTTTCGCAGGCGTGGGCGCCGTATCGGTGGCCCTCCCCCTTATCAATCAGATGAACCCTTCGGCAGACGTGCTGGCCGAAGCATCAACTGAAGTTGATGTTTCTGCAATTGCACCCGGCCAGGCGATCAAAACCATTTTCCGCAAACAGCCGCTGTTTGTGCGTCATCTGACGCCGGCAGAAATTGCTGCTGCTGAAAAAGTCCCGGCATCGGAACTGCGCGATCCGCAATCGCTGGAAGACCGCACCAAGGCCGGCCACAAGCAGTGGCTCGTGACCATGGGCGTCTGCACCCATTTGGGCTGCGTGCCGCTGGGCGCGGCTTCGGGCGAAATTAAGGGTGAATTTGGCGGCTATTTCTGCCCGTGCCATGGGTCGCACTATGATACGGCAGGCCGCATCCGCAAAGGCCCGGCCCCGACGAACCTGATGGTTCCGGACTATGCCTTTACGTCTCCCACTGTCATCAAAGTCGGCTGAGGATCAGAGCAATGAGTTTTCCTTGGGCTAACGAATATAAGCCGTCCAACGCATTCACACGCTATTTGGACGAGCGGCTGCCTTTGCCGCGCTTCGTGTATAACGCTGTTGGTGCTGGCTATCCCGTCCCGCGCAACCTGAACTATTTCTGGAACTTTGGCGTTCTCGCTGGCGTTGCCTTGATGGTGCAGATTGTAACCGGCATCGTCCTTGCCATGCATTATGCGGCAGAAGGCACAGTGGCTTTTGCCTCGGTGGAACACATCATGCGTGATGTGAACGCTGGCTGGTTCATCCGCTATGCGCACGCCAATGGCGCCTCGATGTTCTTCATCGTTGTGTACACTCATATTTTCCGTGGCCTGTTCTACGGATCATATAAGCCGCCGCGCGAAATGGTGTGGCATCTGGGCCTGGTTATCTTCTTGCTGATGATGGCGACTGCTTTCATGGGCTATGTGCTGCCTTGGGGCCAGATGAGCTTCTGGGGTGCCAAGGTGATCACGGGCCTGTTCGGCGCCATTCCCTTGGTCGGTGAGCCGATCCAGACTTGGCTGCTGGGTGGCTTTGCGCCAGATAATGCTGCGCTCAACCGCTTCTTCTCGCTTCACTATTTGCTGCCCTTCGTGATTTTGGGTGTCATCATCCTGCATATTTGGGCGCTCCACATTCCGGGTTCATCCAACCCGACAGGCGTGGAAGTGAAGTCTGAACAGGATACAGTGCCGTTCCACCCCTATTACACCGCCAAGGATGGCGTTGGGGTGGCCGCCTTCTTCCTGCTGTTTGCAAGCTTGGTGTTCTTTGCCCCGAATATGCTGGGCCACCCGGATAACTATATTCCGGCCAACCCGATGTCGACGCCGGCGCACATTGTGCCTGAATGGTATTTCTGGCCGTTCTACGCCATTTTGCGTGCCTTCACCGTCGACTTCTTCTTCATTCCGGCAAAGCTGTTGGGCGTGTTGGCGATGTTTGCCTCGATTCTCCTGCTGTTCTTCCTGCCTTGGCTGGATACGTCGGCAGTGCGGTCGGGCCATTATCGCCCGCTGTTCCGCAAATTCTTCTGGTTCGGCCTGGTGCCCTGCGTGATCATTCTCGCATGGTGCGGCGGTGCCCCGGCTGAAGAGCCCTATGTCATGATTTCGCAAATCGCCTCGGCTTATTACTTCGCGCACTTCTTGATCATTCTACCGATCATCGCGCGCGTCGAAACGCCGAAGCCGCTTCCCAACTCCATTACCGAAGCTGTTCTGGCTGACCATGCCGGCGCCAAGCTTCAGCCTGCTGAATAAGGACCTTTCGACATGATCCGCATTGGTGCATTTCTTGTTGGGCTCTTTTTTGCTGGCTGGCTTGTTGTCTCGGCCGTGATGGGAGCATTTGCCTTCGTTTCGGAACCCCCGGCGAAAACCGCCGAAAAGGTGTTCCACCAATATCCCAAGGATGTTGACTTCTCGTTCAACGGTCCGCTGGGCAAATATGATCGCGCTCAGTTGCAGCGTGGCCTGCAAGTGTTCCGCGAAGTGTGCGCAGCATGCCACAGCCTTCACTATGTCTCGTTCCGCGATTTCGCGCAGCTTGGCTATAGCGAAGGCCAAGTGAAAACGATCGCGCAGGAATGGCCTGCTGAAACGCCGTCGATCAACCCGGATACGGGCGAAGCGACAACGCGTAAGCCCATTCCTACGGATAAGATTCCGGCGCCTTATGCAAATGATGTGGCTGCACGCGCTGCCAATAATAATGCGATCCCGCCAGATCTCTCGCTGATGACCAAGGCCCGTCATGATGGCTCGGCCTATGTCTATTCGCTGCTGACGGGCTATCAGAACCCGCCGGCCGAACTGGCGAAGAAATTCCCCGAAGCCATGCCGGGTAAGACAACGCATTATAACCCCTATTTCGCCAACCTGAACCTTGCGATGGCAGCGCCGCTGCACACCGATGGTCAGGTGACCTATGGCGAAGGTGCGCCCAAGCCCACGGTCAATCAAATGGCCAAGGACGTTGCGGCGTTCCTCACCTGGACAGCTGAACCCAAGCTGGAACAGCGCAAGCGCGCTGGCACAGCGGCGGTGATCTTCCTGCTGGTGTTCCTCGGCCTGTGCATTGGTGCCTATAAGAACATCTGGGCGGATAAGAAGGCGCAGGCCTAATCCTCCTTGGGGAAACCCACTACGCAAGAAACGGGCCCGGTAGATCCAATCTGCCGGGCCTTTTCTTTTGCCCCTGCAACCGGCAGATAGCTGGTCCCCCGACAAGAAATGGAGAGCCCCGCCATGACCCTGCCCCTGCCCTTTTCGCTTGCTGGTCGCACCGCGCTTATCACAGGGGCGTCATCTGGCCTTGGCGCGCATTTTGCCCGGCTCTATGCGCAGGCCGAGGCTAAGGTGGTGCTGGCCGCGCGCCGCACCGACCGGATTGCAGCTCTGGCGCAAGATATTGGCCCAGCGGCCCATGCCGTTGCGATGGACGTGACGTCAGAAGACTCCATCAGCGCTGCCTTTGCGGCGGGTGAGGCGGCCTTAGGCCCAATTGATATTGTTGTGGCCAATGCTGGCACCTCCGCCCCGGGCCGGGCAACGCATGTCAGCGAGGCCGGCCTGCGCATGGTGACCGACACCAATTTCACAGGTGCCTATCTTACGGCGCGCGAAGGCGCCCGGCGAATGATAGCCGCAGGCGTGAAAGACACAGGCCAAGGGCGCATCATCCTGATTGGCTCAATCACGGCGCTGCTGACGGGCGAGGGCGATAGCGCTTATGCGGCCACCAAAGCCGCCATTGCCCATTTGGGCCGCAATTTGGCGCGCGAATGGGTGCGCCAAGGCATTAATGTAAACACGATTCAGCCCGGCTATATTCCGACGGAAATTGCCGGAGACTTTTTTGAGACAGATTTGGGCAAGGCCAAAATCGCAGGCTTTCACCGCCGCCGGATGCAACCCATTGAGTCGCTGGATGCCATGATGCTCTATTTTGCGTCTGATGCCTCAGCCTGTGTGACTGGCGCTGTGATCAATGTGGATGATGGCCAATCGCTCTGACTAGCCGGCCGCATCTCGGTCTGGCCCATCTGGGTCTGGCGCGGCTGGGTCTATTGCCTCGCTGAGGCCCGGCAGCCCGGCCAACAGGGCAATCCGCACCGCCGCCGAGGCAGTCCGCACGCCCAATTTATCCATGAGCGTGGCGCGAAAACTCTCCACCGTGCGCGTGCTGAGATTAAGGTGATAGGCAATAAGCTTATTGGGCAAGCCATCCAGCAGCCCTTGCATCACCTGCCGTTCCCGGTTGGACAAACGGGCAATTTTCTGCCGTGCCGCATCAGCTTTGCTCGCATCCAAAACACGTTGATCGAGCAGCGCAAAACCAGCTGCCAACGCAGCAATCAGTTCAGCCTCGTCATAGGGCTTTTCGAGAAATTCAATCGCGCCATTTTTCATGGCCCGAACAGCCCGGCCAATATCCCCCTCGCCGGTAAGAATGAGCACGGGAAAGTTAATGCCCCGCTGGTTCAGCTGTTCTTGCGCGGTCAGCCCGTCCATATCGGGCATACTGATATCAAGCATGACACAGCCGGGTTTCTCCGGATCAATAGTCTCTAAAAATGCCGCAGCGCTGGCAAAACTGGCAACATCAAAGCCATGGGCGCGCAGCAATAGAGACGCAGAATCCCGAACGACATCATCATCATCGATTAAGTATACGAGCCGGACCATATAAATGTGTTGCCGTTCTAAAGTTCCTCGGTGGGAAGATGTTCTTGTATCCTATATGAAACGAACAAGAATCAACAGCTCTGCTATTAATTTCGGCAAGAAAGAAGGCCGTTTGCCAAGGTCACAAACCAGCAAAGGAGATGCCACTCCACCCGAAGCTCCATCAACGGCTGGCCCTTCGCTGGTTGCCATTTATGCGCTGCTGGCCTTTGCCTTGCTCAGTCTTTTTGGAGCCGCCATTGGCATTTATGGGGGGCTGAATAAGCTGGCCATCGCCAGCAATGAGGTCGAAATGGGCTATCGGCGCATTGCAGCAGCCGAAGATATTCTCGCACTGGCCCGTGATATTGAAACTGCCAAACGTGGCTTTGTGCTGACGGGGCAGACCATATTTTTGAAACCTTATTATGCCGCCACCAATCGGGCCCCTGCTGCATGGACAACGTTGGAGCGCCTGACCCCTGCCACACAGGCGGACCAAGTCTCTGAAATTGGTCGAACCTATAAAGACTTTGCAAACCTGAATGCGCAGACCATTTTTCGACGCCGCACCAACAGCCTGCCGTCCGCGCAGCTTGTGGCCGACATTAGCGCGGGCCGCACCAAGATGGAGCTGCTGCGCGCGCAAGTGAAAGCCTATGTTGATTTAGAACGCGACCATCTCCAACAGTTGCGGCGCGAGGATGACCTTGCCTATCGAGATGCCATTGTTCAGGCGCTGATTGGCTCACTTGCGCTGATTTTAACAGGCGCCCTGCTCTACGCGGCTCTCCGCGAAGCCCGCCGGGAAGCCGGAAAAAGTGCTGCCCTTGCGGAAGCAGCAGAGCAGCGCTTCAAAGCGACCTTTGAACAATCTAGTCTTGGCATTTTGCACCTAAGCCCTGCCGGGGACCCGATATTGGTGAACGATGCCCTGTGCTGGATGACCGGCTATACGCGGGAGGAAATTCTAACTGCTGAGCCCAATAGCCCCGCCTATGCCGCCACTGTGTCACACGTGCCCGACATGGAACAAGCTGTGGTCAATGGGGCCAACCACCAGATGTATGCCATCTACCCCGTAACGCGCAAAGACGGCACGCCCTTATGGGTTGCCTCAGTTCTTTCAGCGGTGCGGGGCAATGATGGTCAGGTTTCCTTTTGGACGCTGTTTGTCCGCGACATGAGCGAACAGCGCCGCGCCGAGCAGCAACTTTTGGAAAGCCAAGACCGGATGCTGCGCTTGCAGGATGAAATGGCCCATATTGGCCGTGTGAATGATCTGGGAGAAATGGCGACGGCAATTGCGCATGAAGTGAACCAGCCATTGACGGCAATCAGCAATTATATGGCGGTTGCCCAGCGACTGATGAACAGCAAGGCGGAAGCTGATAGCGATCTTGCCGATATTCTGCGCCGCGTCGGCGAACAGGCGGTGCGGGCAGGCCAGATTATTCGGCGGATGCGCAGCTTTATTGAACGGCGCGCCCATGCCCCTTCGCTTGAAAACTTAGATGAGCTTATTGAATCAGCAATCGAACTTGCCTTGCTCGGTCTGGATAAAAGCCGCTTTAAGATCCAGCACTATAGCGGCGTAGCTGGCATTCAGTTGTTGGTTGATCCCGTGCAAATTCAGCAAATTCTGCTGATTTTGCTGCGCAATGCGATGGAGGCGATTGCCCGCGCCGATCCTGAGACAAGGGTTGATATTCACATCCTCACAGAAATATCACCAGCGGATGCCGGCCAAATTGCCATTCATGTGAAAGACAATGGCCCGGGCATTAGCCCTGAAATTTTGTCTCAGCTGTTCCAGCCTTTTGTGACAACAAAGCCGGGCAATTTGGGGATGGGCCTGCCAATTGCCCGCCGCCTTGCCGAACAACATGGCGGCAAGCTGGAGAATATTGCCAGTGACCAAGGGGGGCATTTTGTTGTCTATTTGCCGTTGCCAAATCCAGCTGCCAAAGCCTGACAACCAAAGGTGCTTTCCGTGGCCGAGCCCGTCCAAATACCGCGCGTATCGTAAAGGCGCTTATCCGCTAAATCTGACGGGTTGATCGCCCGGAAGGGCGCATGATCGACCAGTAAAACAATAAAGCCCGCGCTACTCAATGCATCCTCAAGCGCCACCAAGTTGGCGCCACTACCCTGCAATTGTGTAGGCAGCGCCGCCACATAAGGATCAACCAGCAACAGCCTTGGCCCAAAATCCCGCGCCAGATTTTGGGCAATGGCAAGCGCTGGGCTTTCGCGCAGATCATCGCAGTCAGCCTTAAAGCTCAGCCCCAATAGCGCGACCCGCACATCCGGTGCTGCCCCCATTTGGTGCGTGATCTGATCGATCACATGGCGTGTCTTGGCCTGATTGACGCTGCGGGCCGTGCGCAGCAGCGGCATATCGCCGGCCTGTCCATGGATAAGAAACCAAGGATCAACTGCAATACAATGGCCGCCGACCCCGGGGCCGGGCTGAAGAATATCCACGCGCGGGTGGTGATTGGCCAACTGAATGGCCTCCCAAATATTCACGCCCAGTCGTTCCGCCGCCAAGGAGAGTTCATTGGCAAAGGCAATATTCACATCGCGAAAGCAGTTTTCGGCCAATTTCACCAGCTCAGCCGTTCGCGCGGTTGTGGTGGCACACACCCCTGTTACAAATTTCGCATAAAAGTCCTTGGCGCGTTGAGTACAAGCGGGTGTGATGCCGCCAATGCAGCGGTCATTTCCAATCAATTCCTGCAAAATCCGCCCCGGCAAAACACGCTCGGGACAATAGGCCAAGGCAATGTCAGCCCCCTCTGCCCCGGCATAAGGCAGGCGCAAATCAGGACGAAGTTGGGCAAGCTGATCGCGCACCACCTCAGTTGTGCCAACGGGGCAAGTCGATTCCAGAATGACCAGATTGCCGGGGCGAAGATGTGGGGCCAAGGCGTGGACTGCGGCGTCGATATGGCGGATATCTGGGCTATTTTGCGGACCCAAAGGGGTGGGCACCGCAATGAGAAATTGGCGCGCTTGGCCGGGCTGGTCTGCCACGTGCAGCCGCCCCCCTTGCTGAACGCGTGCAAGGGCTGCGTGCAGGCCCGGCTCAAGAGAGGGCACGTCGCCCGAGGCAATTTGAGCCACTCGGTCTGGATTGGTCTCTACCCCCAAGACATGGTCGCCCGCCTCAGCAAGCGCAATTGCCGTTGGCAGGCCAATATAGCCCAAACCAATGACCACAGTCTCACTGGGAGGCTTAGCTGTCATGCACCAAAATCCGGGCGATTTGGTTTGCCGCTTTGCCATCCCCATAGGGATTATGCGCCCGCGCCATTTGGGCATAGGCTTGGGCATCTTCCAGCAGCTGTGTGACCGCCGCCACAATGTGCGCCGATTGTGTCCCCACCAACAGCGCCGTTCCCGCAGCCAGCCCTTCGGGCCGCTCAGTCCGATCGCGCACAACCAAAACAGGCTTGCCCAAGGAGGGAGCTTCTTCTTGAATGCCGCCGCTATCCGTGAGGACCAAATCAACGCGATCAAGCAGAGCGACAAAACTGGGATAGTCTAAAGGGTCAATCAACGCGACATTCGGACATTGGCCTAATTGTGCGCGCATGACGCGGCGGATGTCGGGGTTGGGATGCAAGGGATAAACCAGCGCAAGATCTGGCCGGGCAGCCAAGTGCGCTAGTCCGGCTGCAATATTGGCAAGCGGCCCGCCCTGATTTTCCCGCCGATGCACGGTCACAGCCATAAGCCGCCGCCCTGCAAAGGGCTGGACCAGCGCATCGACAGCCGCAAGCACTTGAGGCGCAGTCTGCACATAAGCCCGCGTGCTGAGCAACGCATCAATGCCCGTATTTCCGGTGACGTATATGGCCTGTGGCCCCACATTTTCCGCCCGCAAGGCAGCCGCTGCCGTGGGCGTGGGGGCAAAATGGCATTCCGCCAAGGCTGCCAGCATCTTGCGAATGGCTTCTTCCGGCGTCGGCGCCCATAAATCTCCGCTGCGCAGGCCTGCCTCGACATGGGCAATGCGAATGCCCCGAAAATGGGCGGCCAGCGCGCCCGCAAGCGCAGATAGGGTATCGCCATGGACCAGAACCCAATCTGGCCGCACATCATCCATCACCTTGCCAAGGGCTGGCACCAACCGGGCGAGCAGCGCATCTAGCGATTGTCCCGGCAGCAAGGCTGCCAGATCCCAATCTGGCGTAATACCCGCCATCGCCAGAATATCTGCAACCAGCTGGCCATGCTGGCCTGTGACGCAAATTGAAAGGCGCACCCCAGACTGGCGCTGCAGCGCATGAACAACGGGAAACAGCTTTATCGCTTCTGGCCGTGTGCCAATAACAATCAAAATCGTCTTGGGCGTATCTGCCGGGCGGATCAACGTCATGGCCCGTGCTTTGCCCGAGGAACGTTAAGCTCTCGTCAACGCCGCTTATGCCGCCAAAGGCAAACGCAGCCGTGCCAAAAGGCCACCCATATCCTCGCTCTGCTCAAGCGAGATGGACCCGCCATAAATTTCCGCCACATCGCGGACAATCGCAAGGCCAAGCCCCGTGCCCGGCTTTGACGCATCCAACCGGACGCCACGATTGAACAGCCGATCACGATTATCCGCGCTGATGCCCGCGCCATCATCTTCGATCAGAATTTCAACATCATCGCGCGCGCGTTGGACTGTCACAAACACGCTGCCGCCGCCATATTTGGCCGCATTTTCAATCAGATTACCCAGAATTTCATCTAAATCCTGCCGCTCAACCCGGGCGGCCAGTGCTTTATCGCCTGCAATATCCAGCCGAACATGGCTGTAGAGCCGCGACACGGCCCGCTCAACCGATTGCAGCGAGGGCCAAATTTCTGCCCGGCTGTGCGCATGGCCCCGCCGCCCCACGGCACGGGCACGGGCCAGATGATGATCGACTTGCCGCCGCATAGTTGCAGCCTCACGCAATACAGTTTCGCCAAGGTCTGCCGCCTGCGCCGTCGCGGCATTCATAATCACCGTCAGCGGGGTTTTGAGCGCATGGGCCAAATTACCCGCATGTTCGCGCGCTTCTTGGGCCTGTTTTTCATTATGTTCGAGCAGGCCGTTCAGCTCGGCGACCAGCGGCTCTACTTCATCTGGCAGCGCCTGTGCCTCAATGCGCCCGGCCCGGCCTGCGCGCATATCCGCAATGGCCCGTTGCAGCTTGCGCAAGGGCCACAAGCCATAAAGCGTTTGCAGGGCGGCCATGCCAATCAGCCCCAGCCCCAGCAAAACAAAGCTCTTTAAAATGGTGCTGCGCAGGGTTTTGATTTGCGCATCCAAAGCATCACGCCCCTGCGCCACTTGAAAGCGCCAGCGGGTTTTGGACGTGGGCAGATAAATATCACGCTCCACAATGCGCAGCGGCTCATCCGCAAATTCATCGCTATCGTAAAAATGGGCCTTGGTGTCGCCATGCGAGGGGTTGATACGTAACGTCTGATCCCACAGCGAGCGCGAGCGGAACGGGTCATATCCCGCCCCGCTGACTTGCCAATACATGCCGGAATAGGGCTCTAAGAATCGCTGGTCGCCCAAAGGCCGGTTCAACCGCACTTCGCCATCAGGCCCGATTTCAGCCGAGGCAACCATCTGCGTCAGCACATATTCCAGCGCGGCATCAGAGTTAGTCGTGACCGCCGTTGTTAAGACGCGGTCCAGCGCCAGCCCGCCGCCCAAGAGCAAAAGCGAAATCCACCCTGCGGCAATCAGGATCATGCGTCGGCTGAGCGAGCCGCCCGTCCGGTGCAGAGCCGGTTTTGGCATATCAGGCCGCCGGGTCTTCCAAACTATAGCCAAGGCCGCGGATGGTGGTGATAACATCTTGGCCTAGCTTTTTGCGAATGCGCGTCACAAACACTTCTATCGTGTTGGAATCCCGATCAAAATCTTGGTCGTAAATATGCTCAATCAACTCCGTCCGGCTGACGACCTTGCCCTTATGGTGCATCAAATAGCTGAGGAGCTTATATTCCTGCGCCGTCATCTTCACGGGTTCGCCCGCCAGCGTGACGCGGCCCGAGCGCGTGTCGAGGCGGACATCGCCTGCCATCAATTCTGACGACGCATTGCCGGACGCCCGACGGATCAGCGCGCGCAGCCGGGCAATCAGCTCCTGCGTTTGGAAGGGTTTGGCAAGATAATCATCAGCCCCAGCATCTAGCCCGGCCACTTTATCTGACCAGCTATCCCGCGCCGTGAGAACAAGGACCGGCGTGGTCCGACCTTCTTTGCGCCAGCGATCAAGCACTGTCAGCCCATCGACTTCGGGCAGGCCCAGATCCAAAATGACAGCGTCATAATTTTCCGTCGCGCCGAGAAAATGGCCTTCTTCGCCATCTGATGCCAAATCAACGGCATAGCCAGTTTGCTCAAGCGTTGATTTGAGCTGGCGGCCCAGATTGGGTTCATCCTCGACAATCAGAATGCGCATGGCTGCCTCTTGGTCTGTTGGGAAAGGAAATTAGGGTCAATTGCCGGCCTGAGCAATAATCTGGCCCGACCGGCCATCGACATCAATCCAGATGACAGATGAGCCGCGAACGAATTTCAGCCGATAGCGCCGCGAATTCGGCTCAAACTCTGCGCCAATATAATTGGCGCCGCGCCGCTGCATCCCCGGCACAATCGCCCCTTCAATATCGCGCAACGACTGAACAGAGCCGCGCCGCGTGGCATTGAGGGCGGCATCCTGCTCATCCCGACGTGCCAATTGCGCCTCTGCCGGGCCTGCCAAAAAAAGCAAACACGCCGCCGATGCGAGAGGTTTGAGAGAGACGTTGAAGTTTTTCACAATTTCAGCGCATAGCATGTTGGTTTGAATAAGCCATGAATGGACTGGGGCCTTCCCAGTCAGCAGCCCCAGTCAATAATCATAGTCCGGTCCAAAAAGATGTCAGCACCTGTTTTGAGTTATGAGGGCCTTGGGCTTGTCCAAGGGTCCGGCTGGTTGTTTCGCAACCTTGATATTTACATTGGCGAGCGCGACCGGCTGGCGCTGATTGGCCGCAATGGTGCGGGCAAAACAACGCTGTTCAAACTGCTTGCCAACCGGATTGAGGCCGATGAGGGCCGCCGCACCATTGTGCCTGGCACCAATGTTGTTCTGTTGGAGCAAGAGCCGGACCTGACCGGCTTTGCCACCTTGCGCGATTACACAATTTCGGGCGCAGGCGCGCCGCCGCTTCATGAAGTTGAAGCCATTGCCGGACAATTGGGAATTGATCTGTCGCGCGAAGCGGCCACGGCCTCAGGCGGGGAACGCCGCCGCGCCGCCATTGCCCGCGCGCTGGCGATGAACCCCGATGTGCTGCTGCTGGATGAGCCGACCAACCATTTGGATTTGGGCGCAATTGATTGGATGGAAGATTGGCTCAACCGCTTTCGTGGCGCGTTTCTGGTGATCAGCCATGACCGAACTTTCTTGACGCGGCTGACCAAGCAAACCTTGTGGCTTGACCGCGGCAATGTGCGCCGGGCCGAAGTGGGCTTTGGCGGCTTTGAGGCGTGGCAGGAAAAAATCTATGCCGAAGAGGCGCGCGCCG
>JBEDNE010000133.1:0-5895 GCA_041170745.1 Pseudomonadota bacterium | reverse complement strand
CGTGCCAGTTCGAGCGCATATTCACGGCCTAAGCCGCCGCCTGCGCCTGTTACAATCGCAACCTTGCCAGTAAAATCGATGCTCATATCCTGCTCCCTTGAAGCGAAAATTCGATGCCGCTGATTACCGCCCGATCCGTTCATGTCCAGCACATGATGGCGGACGTTACGGAAGGCGGGGCCTGCGCTGGGCCTTTTACACAAAATTGGGGCGATTCGGACTGGCTTTCTGTCTGACTTGACCTTTTGATGCCCACAGGCTTGGTAGGGGATATGCGCGATGCTCGGATCCTTGCCTGGCTGTTGGCGGACCCGTCCCGCGTGGCACAGCTACGCCCCGATCAGATGGTCTGCGTGCGCCAGATTGCGGCGGTAGAAGGGCTAGAGGCCGTGCTTGCGGCGCAACTGGCCGGGTGTGACGCTGATTTGGCGACAGACGATGCCGTTGCCGACCTCTGCCGAACCGCAGCGGCGCTGTTCGGCGCGGGTGACTTGGATCGGGGCCTGTTTCACCTCTGGCAGATCCACAGCTTGATTGTGCAGGGCCAACCCCAAGCCGGCTTTTGGCCGGCGGTGCAGGCCGAGGCGCGGCGGCAGGCGGTGACGGCGTATGTCAGCCGAGCCTTGCGATTGTGCCATCACCTCTTTGAAACCCCGGTTGATGCCTATTTGGCGTGGCAAGGGCAGCGGGGAGATATATTTTTTCTCGGCCGTCTGCTGGCGCGAAATGGCCGGGGGGAAGAAACAGCGCGGGTCTTGCGCGCGGCGTTTAAATGCCGGGCGAGATGGTTGGCGCATCTGGCTGGTGCGCGACGCGCATGACCTTAAGACTTTACATCGTGCTCCGGGCTTGACCCGGAGCCCAGGTACCCAAGCCGTCTAGGCTCCGGCTCAAGGCCGGAGCACGGCCTCCCTCTATTGCCCCAGTGTGTTTAGCGTCGGCACCAGATCGTCAAAATGGTCAATAATCGCGCTGGCGCCCATGGTTTCGGCGGGTTGGTGCAAAAAGCCAAAACGCACCGCAATGCTGGGTAGCCCCGCAGCTTGGGCGGCGTGGATATCGTGAATTGAGTCCCCAACAAAAGCCGCACGGCCCCCGCCACAACGACGCACCATTTCGTGCAGACCATCCGGTTCTGGCTTGCCGCGCCCGGGGCCCATGGTGTCGCCGCCAATGATTGTCACAAAGCGGCTCCGCAGGCCCAGTTGATCGAGCAATTTGATGGCGAGCCCTTCAAACTTATTGGTTACGACGGCCAAGGCCACATCCTGCTGTGACAGCGCATCAATGGCATTGATAAACCCCGGGAATATGGGGCAATTCGTCCCGATATGGGCTTCATAATGCGCGATTAGGATGGGCATGAGCGCGCGCACGTCATCCCGATCCACCGGGCCGGTCTTGGCGAGCGCCATTTCCAGCATATGGCGCGCACCCATGCCAACCAGCTGCTTCACATCCTCCGCCGCAATCGGGGGGGCGGCCGCCAGTTTCCAGCGCGTGATTAAGCGATGCCGCCAGCTCAAAGCTGGAATCGACAATCGTTCCATCCAGATCAAAACCGACAATTTGAAAGCTATGACGTGCCATCATCGTTTGCCTTGGCGGCTGGTGCTGGAAACGGCAAGCATTTGGTGGCACAGGGGGCTTTATGAGCCAAATAGCTGCCATCATCCTTGCGGCCGGCAAGGGCACGCGCATGAAGTCGGACCTGCATAAGGTCCTCCACCCCATTGCTGGGCGGCCAATGCTGATGCATTTGCTGGACGCCGTGGATGCACTGGCGCCCGCGCGCAAAGTTGTTGTGGTTGGCAGTGGGCGCGATCAGTTGGAAGCGGCGCTCGCGGGCTCGGCGGACTTGGCAGTGCAGGATCCCCAATTGGGCACAGGCCATGCGGTGCAACAGGCAGAAAGCGCCTTGGCGGGCTTTGCGGGCGATGTGCTCATTCTCTATGGCGACGTGCCTTTCGTCCCCACCGGGACGATGCAGGCCATGATTGATCGGCTGAATGCACCAGACGCGCCCGCCGTGGTTGTGCTGGCTTTTGAGCCGGAAGATACACTCAATTACGGCCGAGTGATCTGCGATGGCGATCGCATCGTCAAAATGGTTGAGCATAAGGACGCGACCGACGCAGAACGTGCCTGCCGCCTGTGCAATTCCGGCCTGATGGCAGTGAAAGCGAAGGATTTGTTCGCGCTGCTCGCGCGTGTGGGCAATGAGAATGCGGCCGGCGAATATTATCTGGTTGATATCGTCAACATCGCCAATGCTGATGGCCGCCATTGTGCGATGGTCAAAACCGATCCCTTTGATGTGGCGGGGATTAACAGTCGCGCAGAATTGGCCGCGATGGAGGCGCAGTGGCAGCAGCGTCGCCGCGCGCAGGCGATGGCCGATGGCGCAACACTGATCGCGCCAGAAACTGTCTGGTTTTCCTATGATACGGTGATTGGCCGTGATGTGGTGATTGAGCCTCATGTCTTTTTCGGCCCCGGTGTTACCGTGGCCGATGGCGTGACCATTCATGGCTTTTCGCATCTTGAGGGGGCAACACTCGCCACCGGCGCAGAAATTGGCCCCTATGCCCGGCTGCGGCCCGGCGCGGTGTTGGAAGAGAATTCCAAAGTCGGCAATTTCGTGGAAGTGAAGAAAGCGCGTCTGGGCAAGGGCGCAAAAGCAAACCATCTGTCCTATTTGGGCGATGCAGAAATTGGCGCGGGTGCGAATATCGGCGCGGGCACCATCACCTGCAATTATGATGGCTTCTTCAAATATAAGACCGAAATTGGGGCCGGGGCGTTTATTGGCTCCAATTCAGCATTGGTCGCACCTGTCAAAATTGGCGCGGGCGCGATTGTGGGGGCGGGCAGCACTGTGACCACCAATGTCTCCGACGATGCTTTGGCCTTGGTTCGGCCCAAACAAGAGGAAAAGCCGGGCTGGGCGGCGCGGTTTCGGGCGAAAATGCTGGAGCGGAAACGTAAATAATAACCAGAGGTCGCAGCATTTGATGTCTTGATATCATGATATGATATCAGTATATCATTGCTGAGTTGTTTAGGAGCGCGCGATGCGGATTCTCACCGACATTCCAGATGAGGATATTGAGCGGCTCGATGCGCTTGCCGCGCGTGATAAATGCTCGCGGGCGGCGGCTATTCGCGCAGCTGTGAAGCTCTATCTGTTTCAGAATGTTGATAATCATGATTGGATCGATCGCGGCTTTGGCTTGTGGAAAGGCCGCCCGGATGTGGAGGATGGCGTTGCGTATCAGCAGGCGTTGCGTGAAGACCGCACGCCGATGGACGACCTTTAATCCGTGTCTGACCCCTTTTTTGATACCAATATCCTGATTGATTGGCTGTCTGGCAGTTCGCAGGCCCGTGCTGAATTGGCGCGCTATAAGCGGCACCGCATCAGCCGGATCGTCTGGACCGAAATTCTGGTGGGTGAGCCGCTGGAGCGACGCGACACATTGCAACATGTGCTGTCGGCCTTTGAAGTCGTGGAAATTGACGCGCGCATTGCGTTGGCGGCGGCAGACATTCGTCACCGCACGCATATGAAGTTGATGGACGCCTATGTTTTGGCGACCGCGCAGGTCAATGGCGCCATCCTAATTACCCGCAATACAAAAGATTTTCCTGCCCAAATGCCCGGTATCCGGGTGCCTTACCAACTCTAGCAAAAGGCCAGTTTGTCATGTGTGGAATTATCGGAATTATTGGCAAGCAGGATGTGGCCGATCGCTTGGTCGAAGGGCTAAGGCGGATGGAATATCGCGGCTATGATTCCGCGGGCGTCTGCACCGTGCGCGATGGTCAGCTGATCCGCCGCCGCGCTGAGGGTAAGCTCAAAAATCTGGTGACTGAACTCGCACAGAACCCAGCGCCGGGCGTTGTGGGCATTGCACATACGCGCTGGGCAACGCATGGCGCACCAACAACCAGCAATGCACACCCGCACGCAACGGATGAAGTCGCGCTGGTCCATAATGGCATTATTGAGAATTTTAAGCCGTTGCGCGATGCGCTGATCGCCAAAGGCCGCCGCTTTGAAAGCGAGACCGATACCGAGGTGGTGGCCCATCTGGTGTCGGAGCAAGTCGAAGCGGGGGCAAGCCCGCAAGCGGCTGTCAAAGCTGTTCTACCCCAATTGCGCGGCGCCTTCGCGCTGGCAATTGCCTTCCGCCAGCATCCCGACATGCTGATTGGCGCGCGGCTGGGGTCGCCTCTGGTCGTCGGCTTTGGCGAGGGCGAGACTTATTTGGGCTCTGACGCGCTGGCACTTGCCCCGCTCACCCAGAAAATCGCCTATCTGGAAGAAGGCGATTGGGTGATTATCACGCGCGATGGCGCCGAGATTTTCGATAAGGATAATCAGCCCGTCAAACGCGCAATTACGACATCAGGCGTGACCGCTGCGGCTGTCGAGAAGGGGCCGTATCGGCATTACATGCTCAAAGAAATTTTTGAGCAGCCGATTGTCGTGGCGCAGACATTGCAAAGCTATATCCGCGCTGTGGAGCAGCAAGTGGCGCTGCCGCAAATGGACTTTGATCTGTCTGAGATTAAGCGGATCACCATCGTCGCCTGTGGCACAAGCTTTTATGCGGGGATGGTTGCCAAATATTGGTTTGAGCAATTTGCCCGCGTGCCTGTGGACATCGATGTCGCGTCAGAATTTCGCTATCGCAACCCAGTGCTTGAGCCGGGTGGGCTGGCGCTCTTCATTTCGCAATCGGGGGAAACCGCCGATACGCTGGCTGCGCTGCGCCATGCGCGCGCAGAGGGGCAGAAAATTGCGGTGGTCGTCAACGTGCCGACCAGTTCGATGGCGCGCGAGGCAGATTTGCTGCTGCCCACCCATGCCGGGCCGGAAATTGGTGTTGCTTCTACCAAGGCCTTCTCGTGTCAATTGGCAGTGCTGGCAGCGCTTGCCGCGCATCTGGCTGTTGTCAAAGGCCGGATGAGCCGCGAGGAAGAGCGCGATGTTGTCCACCATCTGACGCAAACGCCCGCCGCGCTCAATGCAGCGCTCGCGCATGATGCGGAAATTGCGAACATGGCGCACCATATCGCCCCGGCGCGCGATGTGCTGTATCTGGGGCGTGGTCCGGATTATCCGCTGGCGCTGGAAGGCGCGCTGAAGCTGAAGGAAATCAGCTATATTCACGCCGAAGGCTATGCATCGGGCGAAATGAAGCACGGGCCGATTGCGCTGATTGATGAGGCCGTGCCCGTCATCGTCCTTGCGCCCTCAGGCCCGCTGTTTGAGAAAACTGTCAGCAATATGCAGGAAGTCCGCGCGCGGGGCGGCAAAATTGTGCTGATCTCGGATGCAGAAGGCTTGGCTGAAGCAGGTGAGGGGTGTCTGGCGACCATCGAAATGCCCAAGGTCCACCCGCTGATTGCGCCATTGGTTTATGCCGTGCCAGTGCAGTTGCTGGCCTATCACGTCGCCGTCGCCAAGGGGACGGATGTCGATCAGCCGCGCAATTTGGCCAAATCAGTCACAGTCGAGTGAGCCAAAGCGCATGAGCGTCGAGCGGATCATCCTCATCGTCGTGCTGCGGGTTGTTGGCGCGCATTTGATGCTGTTTGGCTGGCTGCGGCGGCGGATCAGCGAAGCTCGCCGGGACGACTGAAGATTTTGGCTCCGGGTCAAGCCCGGAGCACGCACAAGCGCCGTGTTCTTTAAGCTGTCCTCCGGCCCTGAGCCGGAGCCGAGGCGGGTGCCGAGCTGGACTCCGGGTCAGGCCCGGAGCACGCACAAGCGCCATGTTCTTTAAGCTGTACTCCGGCCCTGAGCCGGAGCCTAGGAGGGTGCCGAGCTGGGCTCCGGGTCAGGCCCGGAGCGCGGCAGAACCATTACCCCATAGGATACATGAT
>JBEDNE010000132.1:0-4677 GCA_041170745.1 Pseudomonadota bacterium | reverse complement strand
ATTGCACAGGAAGACTAATCTCTTTGGTGAGATTTGATGAAAAGGCCCCGGTTCTCCGGGGCTTTTTTGTGCCCTACTGGCGGGCAGAGGCTGCTGCATAAAGGGCGATTGCAGCGGCGTTGGAGACATTTAGGCTCTCCATCTTGTCGCTGATCGGCAATTTCGCCAGCTCATCGCAATGCGCCTCGGTATTTGCGCGCATCCCTTCCCCTTCAGCCCCTAGCACCAGCGCCACGCGCGCGGTGCCAATGGCATCGCCCAGCAGCCGATTGCTATGCCCCGTCAGGCCGATGCGCCAGAAGCCGGCTTCAGCAATTTCTTCCAGCGCACGCGCCAAATTGACGACACGCACCCAAGGCACAATTTCCAACGCGCCTGACGCAGATTTGGCAAGCGCCCCAGATTCGGGCGGGGCATGACGATCCTGCGTCACAATGCCCAGCGCATCAAAAGCTGCCGCCGAGCGCAATATGGCGCCCACATTATGCGGGTCTGTCACTTGGTCCAGCACCAGCAAAGGCCGGGTATCGCCCGCCCCTTCGGCCAGCAAATCGCCCAGCCACACATCTTCCAGCGGATCAACCTCCAGAACCAAGCCCTGATGCGGCGCATCTGCCGGCACCATACGGCCCAAATCTGGCGCTTCTGCAAAGGCGACAGTCAGCCCGTTGGGGATTTGAAGCGCCGAGGCCGCCTCGCGCGTTGCCCAAAGCTTGCGGCAGACGCGATTGGGGTTGGCCAATGCGGCCGAAACGGCATGGCGCCCCCAGAAACGAGGACGATTAGAGGGCGGCTTTGATGGACGATGACCTTTGCGCATGGCGCGCTTCTCGCGGAACTTGGGGCAAATGGCTAGTGAGAATTAACGAATGTGCTCCGGGCTTGACCCGGAGCCTAGACACCCCACCGTAAAATAGGCTCCGGCTCAAGGCCGGAGCACGATCTTCACCTCTTACAGCTTGCGGCTGATCAGTTCCTTCATGATCTCGCTCGTGCCGCCAAAAATGCGCGTCACGCGGGCGCCACGATATTGTTTGGCAATTGGGTATTCGTTCATAAAGCCCGCACCGCCATGCAATTGCAGGCACTTATCAACGATTTCGCCTTGCAACTCCGTATGCCACAATTTGGCAGCAGAGGCTTCCTCTGGCGTCAATTCGCGCTTCAAATGGCGCTGCAACGCCCAATCAATATGCGCCCAGCCAACTTGCAGCTTGGTCTTCAAATCGGCGAGCACAAAGCGCGTATTCTGGAAATTGAGGATCGGCTGACCAAAGGCTTTGCGCTCGCGCACAAACTCGACTGTCATATCAAAAGCACGCTGGGCGGCCGCTTGTGAGCCAATGGCAATTGAGAGCCGCTCTTGCGGCAGTTCAGTCATCAAATAGATGAACCCCATGCCTTCTTCACCCAAGCAATTGGTGATCGGCACGCGCACATCTTCAAAAAACAATTCTGACGTATCGGCTGCATCAAGGCCGATCTTGTCGAGATTGCGCCCGCGCTTAAAGCCCTCGCGGTCCGCCTCCACCAGCACAATCGACACACCCTTATAGGCCGGTTGGGCATCCGGATCAGTCTTGCAGCAGACGAGGATCAGATCGGCATTCTGGCCGTTGGTGATATAGGTTTTAGCGCCGTTGATGACATAATGATTGCCATCCTTCTTGGCAGTCGTCCGCATGCCTTGAAGGTCAGAGCCTGTACCCGGCTCAGTCATCGCAATTGCGGTCACCACCTCGCCCGACACCAGCTTGGGCAACCACTGCTGCTTCTGCTCTTCCGAGCCATAGGAAATCAGATAATTGGCGACGATATCGGTCTGCAGCGAAAAGCCCGTGGCAACATCCGTGCCATAGCTGAATTCTTCATTGATGATGGCGTTATAGCCAAAATCGAGGCCCAAGCCGCCATATGCTTCCGGCACTGTTGGGCAGAGCAGACCCAGCTCGCCCGCTTTGGGCCAAACCGATTTGGGAACAATGCCCTCTTCATCCCATTTATTGGCATTCGGCTCGATCTCCTTCGCCACAAATTGGCGGACGGTTGAGCGGAACGCTTCATGATCTTGCGTATAGGCAGTGCGGTGCAGCGCATCGAGCGTCATCTGGGCATCCTTTTTTTCAATTCTATTGCGCCATTGGAATCCCCAACTTCACGTTTACGTCAAGGGGAATTTGCGGCCTCCTCAATACGGCGCAACAGGCTTTGCAATTGAGCACGGTCCTCTTTCGAAAAACGGCTCAGAAGCTCTTGCTCCAAACGCAGGGCAGCGGGCGCAATTTCCTCATAAAGAGCCCGGCCATCGGGCGTTAGTTGCAGAAAATGAGATCGACCATCTTCGGGGTTTCGCTTTTGGAGCAGGAGCCCCCGGTCAATCAGAGCGGTTGCCGCACGGCTGACGGTTATTTTATCTAACTCCCCTTTATTTCCAATATCTTGTGGCGTCATTCTATCATGTTCTGCCAAGATGGCGATCACGCGCCATTCGGCAATCTTCAGGCCAAATCGCCGCCGATAGCTCTCCGAAATGCGGCGTGACACGGCATTGGCGGCGACAGACAGGCGGTAGGGAATAAAGTTATGAAGACGAAGCTCAGACATGGGCTTTTTCGAAAGAGCCTTTCTTCCAGAATGCGTTGGACATTGGCGGCCTTTGGTTACAAATGAAACCAACCATATTCGGGATCAAGCGAAAAGGAGCCGCCGCATGAAACTTGCCTCGCTGAAAAAAGGCCGGGATGGGCGGCTGGTGGTCGTCTCGGACGATCTGGCTTGGTATGCCGATGCGCACCATATTGCTGCAACGCTGCAAGAGGCGCTGGACCATTGGGACCGCATAGCACCCGCGCTTGAGAACCTCGCGATTGATTTGGCGCATGATGCCATTCCCAAGCACCGCTTTCATGAGCGGGAGGCGATGGCGCCTTTGCCGCGCGCCTATCAATGGGCCGATGGCTCTGCCTATGTGAACCATGTCGCCTTGGTGCGGCAGGCGCGTGGGGCGGATATGCCCGATAGCTTTTGGCATGATCCGCTGATGTATCAGGGCGGGTCTGATGGCTTTCTGGGACCGCGCGACCCCATCCCGCTGGCGGATGAGGCTTGGGGCTGCGACATGGAAGCGGAAGTCGTTGTCGTCACCGGCGATGTGCCAATGGGCGTTTCGGCTGAAGATGCGCGCAGTCTGATCCGGCTCGTCGGCCTTACCAACGATGTCTCGCTGCGCAATCTGATCCCGGATGAATTGGCAAAGGGCTTTGGCTTTTTCCAATCCAAGCCGGCCAGTGCCTTTTCCCCAGTGTTTGTAACGCCTGAGGCACTGGGCAGCCGTTGGGATGGCGGCAAGCTGCACGGCGCCTTGTGCGTGGACCTGAACGGCGCCCCCCTTGGCCGCGCCGATGCCGGCGTGGATATGACCTTTGATTTCGGCCAGTTGATTGCCCACGCGGCCAAGACGCGCAGCCTGTGTGCGGGCACCATCATTGGATCGGGCACGGTTTCTAACCGCGGTGCGGATGGCGGGCCGGGCAAGCCCATTAGCGCCGGTGGGCTGGGCTATTCCTGCCTGGCGGAAGTGCGGACGGTGGAAACAATCCAACATGGCAGCCCCAAAACACCTTTCTTAAAACAGGGCGATAGCGTTCGCATTTGGATGGAGGATGAGAAGCACCATCCCATTTTCGGCGTGATTGAGCAGGTGGTGGAATAGCCACCGCCACCTTTTATAAAATCTGGCCCTATTGGTGCGAATGGATCCTGAAACAAGTTCAGGATGACGTTGGGGCCAACTTCTTTGCGTCATGCTGAACTTGTTTCAGCATCCATCAACTCGAAAGAGTGAAGGTCGCCCGCCCCCTTAGATCACACCCTTATCACGCAGGGCAGCCACATCACTGGCATCATGGCCTAACAGGCTTTCCAGCACCTCTGCCGTATTCTGCCCCAGCAAGGGCGGCTCTGTCCCCGTATCGGGCATTGAGTCGGACAGGCGCAAGGGGCTCGCAATGGCGGGGCGATTGCCGGCCATAGTCGCCAAGCCACGCGCGACGGATTGCGGATCAGCAAGCGCCTGACCAATGTCATTAATTGGCCCGGCGGGCACATTGGCGGCCGACAAGGCGGCATCCCAATGCGCGGTCGTCTGTGTTTTCATGGCCGCCGCCAAGTGCGGGATCAGCGTGGCGCGATTTTCCACCCGGCCCGCGTTGGTTTTGTAAAGCGGGTCGTCAGCCAGATGGGCCAGACCCAAGACCCCAACAAAATGCGCGAACTGCCCATCATTGCCCACCGCCACAATCATATGGCCGTCTGCCGTTTCAAACACTTGATAGGGCACAACGCTGGGGTGCGCATTGCCCATCCGCTTGGGCGCTTCGCCCGTGACACGCTGGTTCAGGCCAATATTGGCGAGCGTGGATACCGCAACATCCAACAGCGCCATATCAATAAACTGGCCGCGGCCCGTTTCATGCCGCTGGTTGAGCGCGGCGAGCACCGCGATACAGGCATGAAGCCCCGTCATCACATCAACCAAGGCCACGCCAACTTTTTGCGGCTCACCATCTGGTTGCCCCGTAATGCTCATCAGGCCCGATAGGCCCTGGACCATCAGATCATAGCCCGGCTGATGCGCGCGTGGGCCGGTGTGGCCAAAGCCCGTGATTGAGCAATAGA
>JBEDNE010000131.1:0-36275 GCA_041170745.1 Pseudomonadota bacterium | reverse complement strand
CTGCCGTTGCCGATTTTCTGATGACAGACGTAACCCTTGCAGAACTCTGCATTTTTGCCGCCTCCGAGGCTTTTCGGAGCAATGGGGAAATTGTTGCAACGGGCGTCGGCCCGGTGCCGCGTCTTGCCGCCAGTTTGGCGAAGCTGACGCATACGCCCGAGCTGATGATGACCGATGGCGAAGCCTATCTTGTCGAACAGCCGGTGCCGTTGGGGCCGCGCGGCGACTATAAGCCCAAATTTGCTGGTTACCTGCCGTTTTCGCGCTTCTTTGACAGCGCGGTCTGGTCAGGCCGTCGCCATGCAATGGTGACGCCGACGCAGATTGATCGTTTCGGCCAGATCAACCTTTCGCAACTGGGGGGCACGCACAAACAACCCAAGACGCAGATGTTGGGCGTGCGCGGTTTTCCGGGCAACACCATTTATCACCCCAATAGCTTCTTCTTTCCCGCGCACACATCGCGCGTCTTTGTGGAAGGCGAAGTCGATATGGTCTCAGGCGTGGGCTATAACCCGGCCAAGCGCGTGCCCGGCGGCAATTATTCCGGCGTCGATCTGCGCGTGATTGTGACCAATTTGTGCGTGATGGACTTTGGCGGGACGAACAATGCTATTCGTGTTGTCTCGCTCCACCCCGGCGTCACCTTTGACGAAGTTCAGGCGGCGACTGGGTTTCCATTAGAAAAAGGTGCGTTGACGCAGACGCCATTGCCCGATGCCGAGGCGCTGGCCATCATCGCGCAGCTGGACCCGCACAATATCCGCGCCAGCGTTATCAAAGATAATCCGCCCGCCATTCGGGCGCATTGAGGAGAGGCCGATCATGAGTGATCTTGTCACGCCAAAGCAGGTCGACATTCAATATGAGACGGATACGCCCATTTTGTACGAGGTGGTCGATAACGTCGCTTGGATCACGATGGATCGGCCGGGCTTTAACAATGCGCAAAATGGTCAGATGACCTATGCGCTCGACGATGCCTTTAACCGGGCCGTGCAGGATGATGATGTCCGCTGCATCGTGCTGGCGGGCAATGGCAAGCATTTCTCGGCTGGGCACGACATTGGCACGCCGGGGCGTGACTTGCACAAGCATTTTGACAATCGCTTGATGATCCCGCCGCATATCAACAAGCCTGCGGCGGAATTGCTCTACACGCGCGAGCAAGAGCAATATTTGGGCATGTGCCGCCGCTGGCGCGACATCCCGAAGCCGACAATTGCGATGGTGCAGGGCGCGTGCATTGCAGGTGGGCTGATGCTTGCCTGGGTGTGCGATTTGATTGTCGCCTCGGAAGATGCCTTCTTCCAAGATCCCGTCAACCCGCTGATGGGCATTCCGGGCGTTGAATATTTCGCCCATGCCTATGAACTCCCCCCGCGCGTGGCGAAGGAGTTTCTGTTGCTGGGCGAACGGATGAGCGCTGAGCGCGCTTATTCTTTCGGCATGGTCAACAAGGTTGTCCCGCGCGATGAATTGCGGGCCGCAACCGAAACCTGGGCCAAGAAGCTGGCGGGCCAAGGCCGTTTGGGCAATTGGCTGACCAAGCAAGCCATCAACCATGTGGAAGAATTGCGCGGCAAGCGCGCGGCGATGGATGCCGTGTTCCATATGCACCATTTTGCCCATGCGCAGAATGATTTGGTGACAGGCGATTCGATTGGCGGCGTAAGTGGCAAATCCGCTGCATCGTCCAATAAGGCGGAGGCCAAAAAGGCCTGATGACCGATGTTCTTGCAACTGCGCTGACCGAGCGTCTGGGCTGCCGCCTGCCGGTGATCCAGACCGCTATGGGCTGGGTGGCTAAGCCCGAGCTGGTCGCTGCCTCCAGCAATGCCGGGGCCTTTGGCTTTTTGGCCTGTGCGGTGATGACGCCCCAAGAAGCGGGTGAGGAAATTGCCCGGTTGCGCGATTTAACGCCGCATAATTTTGGCGTGAATTTCCACAGTTTTCAGCCCGGGGCGGCGGAAATTGTTGAGCTGATTTTGGCGCATAAAGATCGCGTTCGTGCGGTCAGCTTTGGGCGTGGGCCAGATGCCAAGATGATTGGTCGCTTCCGCGATGCGGGCATTTTGTGCATCCCCACAGTCGGTGCCGTGAAGCACGCCGAGAAGATGGTCCAACTGGGCTGTGAGATGGTGACGGTGCAGGGCGGGGAAGGCGGCGGCCATACGGGCGCCGTGCCGACCACAGTGCTGTTGCCGCAAGTTTTGGATGCCGTGGACGTGCCGGTTGTGGCCGCCGGCGGCTTTGGTGATGGACGCGGGCTTGCCGCCGCCTTGGCCTATGGCGCGGTGGGCATTGCGATGGGCACGCGCTTTTTAATGACGGCGGAAAGCCCGGTGCCGCAGGCGCCTAAGGCCGCTTATGTCAAGGCGGGCACCAGCGATATTGCTGTCTCCACGAAAGTCGATGGCATTCCGCAGCGGATGATTTTGAACCCGCTGCTCAAGCGCATTGAAGCCTCAGGCACGCTTGCCATGTGGCTGCGCGCTGTTGAGGCAGGGCTTGAGATGAAGCGCCAATCGGGCATGAGCTGGGGGCAGGTGATCTCCACCGCACGCAGCATGACCGCCCATGGCGAAATGCCCTTGGCGCAAGCGATGATGGCCGCGGCGGCCCCCATGATGATCCAGCGGGCCGTTGTATCGGGCGATGCCGAGCATGGCTTGATGGCAACGGGCGTGGTTGCAGGGCGCCTCAAAGATTTGCCAAGCTGCGCCCAGTTGCTGGCTGATATTGAAACCGAAGCGCGCGCGCGCATTGCCGCGCTGACAGCAGGGAAATAACCCATGCCCATTACATGCACCGTGCAAGACCGCATTGCGGAAATCGTTTTTGATGTCCCGCCGGTCAACGCATTTGACAGCGAAACATGGCTGTCGATCCCCGAGATCATCACCACTGCCGCGCGGCGTGAGGATGTGAATTGCGTGCTCATTCGCGCGGAAGGCCGGGGCTTTTGTGGCGGCGTCGACATTAAGGAAATGCAGGCGCATCCCGAGCGGATTACCGTTCTCAATCGTGGCAATTACCTGACGTTTAAGGCCATTCGTGACGCCGAAGTGCCTGTCGTCAGTGCCGTTCATAAATTTGTCATTGGCGGCGGCATTGGCATTTGCGGCGCGAGTGACACGATTATTGCGGCGGATGATGCCTATTTCTCTCTGCCCGAGGTGGATCGTGGGGCCATGGGTGGTGCCAGCCATTTGTCGCGCATGTTGCCGCTGCACAAAGTCCGCGCCGCCTTTTTCACGGGCGGCAATATCCCGGTGCAGGAAGCCTATCGCTTGGGCGCAGTCGAAAAAGTCGTGCCGCGGGCTGATCTCGAAACTGAAGCGCGCGCCTTTTGCGCTGTGATTGCCAGCAAGAGCCGCAAGGCGCTGGTGATCGCGAAGGAAGCATTGAACGGGCTTGAACCGCGCGATGTGGATCGCGGCTATCGCTGGGAGCAGGGCTTCACGCTTGAAATGTATATGCATGAAGACAGCCAGAAATCGCGCGACGCCTTTGTGGAAACCGGCAAGGCGGCCAGCTTCTGATGCAACTGACCTATACTCCGGAACAACAGGCTTTTCGGGCCGAAGTGCGTGCGTGGATGGAAGCGCACGTGCCCAAAGAGCCGTTAATCACGCTTGAATGCCGTGAAGGTTATGACCAGCACGTAGCCTGGGAACGCACGTTGGCGAGCGGCAATTGGGGCATGGTGACATGGCCCGAGGCCTTTGGTGGCCGCGGGCTCGACCTCATTCAATGGCTCATTTTTGAGGAAGAATATTTCCGCGCGGGTGGCCCCAACCGGGCGAACCAAAACGGCATCTTCCTGCTTGGCCCCACGATCATGGAATTTGGGACCGAAGAGCAAAAGGCCCGTTTCCTGCCGCCGATGGCGCGCGGCGAAGTGATTTGGGCGCAGGCTTGGTCGGAACCGGGAGCCGGGTCGGACATGGCGGCGATTAGCTCCAAGGCTGTGCGTGATGGCGATCATTATGTGATTACAGGCCAAAAAACATGGTCCAGCCGCGCGGCCTTTGCCGATTGGGGCTTTGGCATGTTCCGCACCGATCCCGAGAGCAAGCGCCACAAGGGGCTGACGTTCATCCTGTTTGATTTGAACAGCCCGGGCATTACGCGCCGTCCGATCCGCCAATTGCACGGCGATACCGGCTTTGCGGAATTATTCTTTGATGAGGTTCGGGTCCCCGTTGAGAACTGCTTGGCAGGCGAGGGTGAGGGCTGGAATGTCGCCATGGCCACCGCCGGCTTTGAGCGCGGGCTGATGCTGCGCTCTCCGGGCCGCTTCCAAGCGACAGCGAAACGGCTGGTAGAGCTGTATCGCCAGCATGAGGCCGAGGCATCTCCTGCCGCACGCGAAGCCGTGACGCAAGCGTGGATGGCGGCCCAAGCCTATGCGTATAATACTTATGCCGTTGCCGCAAAAATCATGGCGGGCGGCAAGATTGGCGCTGAAGCGAGCCTCAACAAAATCTTCTGGTCCGAACTGGACCGCGCGATGCACCGCACCGCGATGCAGCTTTTAGGCGCCCATGCCGAGCTGAAGCGTTTTGACGACGGCTCGATCAATGCGTGGCTGGAAGGCTATATCTTCTCGCTTTCGGGCCCGATTTATGCGGGGTCCAACGAAGTTCAACGCAACATCACGGCAGAGCGCCTGCTCGGCCTGCCGCGCGTCGGCGCGGGTTAAGGGAGGCGGGCGATGGATATGCTCTTTACCGAAGATCAATTGGCGCTCGCGGAAACTGTGCGCGATTATCTGGCCGGCACACACGGGCCAGAGGTGCTGCGTCGCTTGGATGTTGATGGCAATCGTGATCCGGCGATTTGGCAGGGCTTGGTCGATATGGGCCTGACGGGCCTGTTGATCCCCGAAGATCAAGGCGGGCTGGGCATGGGTTTGGCTGATGCCGCGCTGATTGCCGTGGAATGTGGCCGGGCGTGCTTGGCTGAACCGCTGGTGGAAACGGCGTTTGTCGCGGTGCCATGGCTGGTGGCACAGGGGCGGACGTCAGAGCTGGCGGCAATCCTCGCAGGCACAGCAAAGCCGGACTTGCCGCATGCCATCAACCCATGGGTGGCCGATGGCGCGGGCGCGGCGCTGACCAGTGTTGACCCGTTGCGCAATTTGGCGGCGGCTCCGGCAGATCGATCGGACGATCCGCTGCTGCTCAACCTTGGCGCCTTGATGTCTGCCGCGCAATTGGTCGGTCTGGCAGATGCGATGCTGGCGCAAGCCGTGGACTATGCCAAAATCCGCACGCAATTTGGCCAGCCAATTGGCGCGTTTCAGGGGCTGAAGCACCAATTGGCAAGCTGTGCGGTCGCGATTGAGTTTGCCAAGCCTGTGCTGTGGCGTGCTGCGCAAGCTTTGGCCGATGGGCTGGACAGTGCGGCTGTCCATGTCAGCCATGCCAAGGTGGCCGCGACGGATGCGGCGCAATTGACATCGGAAACCGCGATCCAGGTCCATGGCGCTATGGGCTATACCTATGAGGTGGATTTGCACTTCTGGATGAAGCGCAGCTGGGCCTTGTCAGGCGCTTGGGGCAGCCGCGCCTTCCACCTTCGTCGCGTCGATGCGGCTGTCCTTGGGGGCAGCCATCCCATTGGCCCTGAACATACATTTGCCTGAGGATTTATCATGGCCGAAGCCTATATTATTGACGCTGTCCGCACCCCCATTGGGCGCAAAAAGGGAAGCCTTGCCGGCCTTCACCCCGCAGATTTAGGGGCACACCCCATTAAGGCACTCGTCGAACGCACGGGCATTGATGCCAATGCTGTGGACGATGTCGTCTGGGGCTGCTGCGATACAATCGGCCCGCAAGCAGGCGATATTGGTCGCACTGTCTGGTTGGTTGCGGGGATGCCACAGCATGTGCCGGGCACGACGATTGATCGGCAATGCGGCTCTTCGCAACAAGCGATCCATTTCGCGGCGCAAGGCGTGATGTCGGGCACGCAGGATTTGGTGGTCGCGGGCGGCAGCCAGGCGATGAACGCCATCCCCATTTCGGCGGCGATGTATGCGGGGGAGCCTTATGGCTTTTCCAACCCGTTCAACACCTCGCCGGGCTGGATTGCGCGTTATGGCGATGGGCTGTTGAACCAGATCAACTCGGCCGAAATGATTGCCCAGAAATGGGGCCTGACGCGGGAAGAGATGGAAGGCTTTGCCGTTGCCTCGCACCAGCGCGCGCAAGCGGCGTGGGATAATGGCTGGTTTGATGCCGAAGTCGCGCCGATGGCGGACCTTGCGAAGGACGAAACCATTCGCCCGCAAACCACGCTTGAGGGCCTTGCTGCGCTGAAGACAGTGCAGGAAGGCGGCATTATCACCGCCGGGATTTCCAGCCAGAATTGCGATGGGGCAGCGGCCTTGCTGATTGCCTCGGAACGCGCCGTCAAAGAACATGGGCTGAAGCCGCGTGCGCGCGTGCACCATATTTCGGTCCGCGCGGATGACCCAGTGTGGATGCTGACAGCCCCCATCCCCGCGACGCAATATGCGCTCAAAAAAGCGGGCATGACGCTGGATCAGATCGACCTGTTTGAATGCAACGAAGCCTTTGCCTCGGTGCCGATGGCATGGATGAAGGAGCTCGGCATTCCGCATGAAAAAGTGAACATGCATGGCGGCGCCATTGCGCTGGGCCACCCCTTGGGCGGCACGGGCGCGCGGCTGATGACGACTTTGCTCAACGCGCTGGAGCGCACGGGCGGCCGCTATGGCCTGCAGACGATGTGCGAAGGCGGCGGGCAGGCCAATGTGACGATTATTGAGAGGCTCTAATGGGTATTTGTGAGAACAGAACAGTCGTCATCACCGGCGCAGCGCGGGGCCTTGGCCGCGCTTATGCGCTGGCCTTTGCGGCAGAAGGCGCAAATGTCGTCGTCAATGATATTGGCACTTCGCTGAACGGCGAAGGCCGTGACACCAGCGCCGCGGATGGCGTGGTGGCAGAAATCATCGCAGGCGGCGGCAAGGCCATCGCCAATTATGAAGACATTACCGATTGGGATGCTGCCAAGCGCATTGTGGATGCCGCAGTTGCGGCGTTTGGCGACTTGCACGTTGTTGTGAACAATGCGGGCATTGTGCGCGACCGGATGTTTGTGTCGGCGACGCTTGATGAGTGGGATGCGACCATGCATGTCCATTTGCGGGGGCATTTCTGCCTGTCGCGCCATGCCGTGGACTATTGGCGCGCACGCCAAAAAGAAGGCCATGCGGTGGACGCGCGGATTATCAACACTTCATCGGGGGCGGGGCTGCAAGGCTCCATCGCGCAAGCCGCCTATTCCACGGCCAAGGGCGGGATTGCCGCGCTGACGTTGGTGCAGGCCGCAGAACTTGGCCGCTATGGCATTACTGCCAATGCACTGGCGCCGTCGGCCCGCACGCGGATGACCGAACAGGCCTTTGCCGACAAAATGGCAACGCAAGGCAGCGAATTTGACGTGATGGACCCGGCGAACATCGCGCCCACCGTCGTCTGGCTGGGCTCGGCCGAAAGCCGCGATGTGACGGGCTGTGTCTTTGAACTCGAAGGCGGCAAGATCATGCTGGAAGATGGCTGGCGCGAAGGTCCGATGGTTGATGCGGGCCAGCGTTGGAACCCGGCAGATGTCGGCGCCGCTGTTCAAGATTTGCTGAAAAAGCGTGTTCCACCGCGCAAGGTTTGGGGGACAGCCTAATGGAATTTACCTTTACTGACGAACAGTTGATGATCGCGGAGACGGCGAAGGCGTTCTTCTCCGAAAACGCGACCAGTGAGCGCACCCGCAAGGCGATGGCGGCGGATGGCGTTGACCATGCGCTGTGGGACAGCTTTTGCACCGAGCTGGGCTTGGCGGGCATTGGCCTGCCCGAAGCCGCAGGCGGCGCGGGCCTTGGCATGGTGGAATTTGCCATCATTGCAGAGGCAGCGGGCGCCCAAGTCTCGGCCTTGCCGCTTTTGGGGTTGGCAACTGTAGCGCAGGCCATTGCCGCTGGCGGCAGCGATGCGCAGCAGGCGGAATATCTGCCCAATTTGATCAGCGGGGCGACCATTGCGGCTTTTGCCGAGGGGCAGGGCCTGAACTTTGCCGGGGGCAAATTGTCTGGCACGGCACAATTTGTGCCGCATGGCGGCGTTGCCGGCCTTTTCCTGTTGGCGCAAGGCGATGCGGCGTGGCTGGTTAAGGCCGATGCGCTGGGCCTTGCCGTAAAGGCGCACGTTACGATGGATCAAACGCGCCCCTTTGCGACGCTGCATCTGGACGGCGTGGCGGCTGAGCCGCTGGCGAACCCTGTTGCTGCAATTGCGGCAGCGCGCGCGGGCGGCTTGATTGCGCTTTCTGCAGAGGCGCTGGGTGGCGCTCAAGCAGCGCTTGACCGGACGGTGGCTTATGCCAAGGAGCGTGTTCAGTTTGGCCGCGCAATTGGGTCGTTCCAAGCCTATAAACACCGTCTGGCAGATATGATGGTGGAGATTGAGCAGGCGCGCTCTGCCGTTTATTGGGCCGCTTGCGCTGTCGATGAAGGGTCAGATGAAGCGGCGCTTGCGCTCCACGCTGCCAAATCTTTCGCAGCAGACACCTATTTCAAATGTGCGGCGGACATGATCCAGCTGCATGGTGGCATTGGCTTTACATGGGAACATGACGCGCATCTGTTTTTCAAACGGGCGCGCGCCATTCAGTCGATGCTTGGCAACGGCGCATGGCATCGTGAAGAAGTGGCCAAGATGATTTTGGGAGAAGCGGCATGAAGCTGGGGTTTTCCGCCGCCGATGAAGATTTCCGCCGCGAATGCGCGGATTGGCTCAACGGCCAGATGGCGGGTGAGTTCAAGGATATTAAAGGCATTACGACGCTGACTGAAAAGGCCGAGCGGCGTAAGGAATGGGAGCAGCAACTGGCGGCCCATAAATGGAGCTGCATTGGCTGGCCTGAAGCCTGGGGTGGCCGCAATGCGACACTGGCCCAACAGGTGATCTTTGCCGAAGAATATGCGCGTGCCGGTGTTCCCGGTCGCGTCAATCATATTGGCATTGAGCTTGCCGGGCCGACGCTCCTGACCTTTGGCACCGAAGAACAGCAAAAACGCTTCCTTCCCGGCATTGCCGCGGGCGAGACGATTTTCTGCCAAGGCTTTTCAGAACCCAATGCTGGGTCTGACCTTGCCAGCGTACGCACCAAAGCGCGGCTTGAGGGCAATGAATGGGTGGTCAACGGCCAAAAAATCTGGACGAGCTTGGCGCATATTTCAGACTGGATTTTCGTCGTCACGCGCAGCGAAGAAGGATCGAAAGGCCCCAAGGGCCTGACCTTCCTGATGATGGAAATTGACCAGCCCGGCATTGAAATTCGCCCGATTAAACAGATTAATGGCGATGCCGAGTTTAACGAGACGTTCTTCACCGATGCCCGCTGCCCGGCAGACAGCCTGATTGGCGCGGTGGGGGATGGCTGGCGCGTCGCCATGGGGCTTTTGGCCTTTGAACGTGGCGTCTCCACACTCGGCCAGCAAATGGGCTTCCGCAATGAACTGGACGAGGTGATCGCGGCCGCCAAAGCCACTGGCGCGGCCAATGATCCATTGATCCGCCAGCGTATCGCCAAGGCCGAAATTGGCCTGCGGCTGATGCGCTATGGCGCGCTGCGGATGTTGTCGCAGACGGACCATAGCAAGATTGATGGCGCGGCACTGACCTATAAAATCCAATGGGCCAGCTGGCGCCGGTCGCTGGGCGAACTGGCAATGGACGTGCTGGGTCAGGCGGGTGAAGTGGCGGATCGGGACCATTATGAATGGGACGTTCTGCCCAATTTGTTCCTCTATTCGCGCGCCGACACGATTTATGGGGGCACGAACCAAATCCAGCGCAATCTGATTGCCGAGCGTGGCCTTGGCATGCCGCGAGAACCGCGAGGGGATGTCTAATGCTGCCCAGCTACCCGGAACCGCGTGGCTTGCTGAAAGGCAAGACTGTCGTCGTCACAGCCTCGGCCGGCACTGGCATTGGCTTTTCTGCCGCCAAACGCGCAGTGGAAGAAGGCGCGACGGTGCTGATGAGCGACTTTCATGAGCGGCGCTTGGGGGAAGCGGCCGACCGCATTGCGGAAGATCTGGGCACGCGTCCCGCGACCTTTGTGTGCGATGTGACCGATCAGGCACAAGTCGATGCGCTTCACGCGGCATCGCTGGCAGAGCTTGGCCGGATTGATGTTCTTATCAACAATGCTGGCCTTGGCGGCGAAGTGCCGGTGGTCGATATGACGGATGATCAATGGCATCGTGTGCTGGATGTGACGCTCAACAGCGTTTTCCGCATGACCCGCGCTTTTCTGCCCGCCATGTATGCGCAAAAATCGGGTGTGATCGTCAACAACGCCTCGGTGCTGGGCTGGCGCGCGCAAAAGGGGCAGGCGCATTATGCCGCCGCCAAAGCGGGCGTGATGGCGTTTACGCGCTGTTCAGCGGTTGAAGCGGCGGAACATGGCGTGCGGATCAATGCGGTTGCGCCGTCCATCGCGATGCATCCCTTCCTCGCCAAAGTGACAACAGACGAGCTGCTGGCCAAACTTTCTGCGCAAGAAGCCTTTGGCCGGCCTGCTGAAGTGTGGGAAGTGGCGAATGTCATGATGTTCTTGGCCTCGGACTTGTCCTCATACATGACGGGCGAGATTGTCTCTGTGTCGAGCCAGCGCGCATGACAAAAATCTTTGCAAAACCGGCGGACCTGATTGGCGCTGAAGGCACGCAGCTTGGCCCGACGGACTGGCTGTTGATTGATCAAGACCGCGTCAATGGCTTTGCCGAGGTGACGGGCGATCATCAATGGATTCACGTTGATGTAGAGCGGGCCAAGCAAGGGCCTTTTGGCGGCACCATTGCCCATGGCTATCTGACGATGAGCCTCGTCAATTTCTTCCTGCCCCAGCTGATTGAAGTGCAAGGCTTTGCCCATGCTGTGAATGTCGGGGCTGATCGTCTACGCTTTTTGGCGCCTGTCAAAGTCGGCAGCCGCATTCGCGGTGTGGGCGAGATTGTCGGCGTTGAAGAGGTAAAGGGCGCCATTCAATCCATTGTCCGCGTCACCGTGGAGATTGAAGGCGCGGATAAGCCCGCCTGCGTTGTTGATACCATCAGCCGCTATTTTCCGGAGAGTTAATCATGGCAACTGCTGAGCAAATGACGGCGGCCGTTCATGGCTATGTCGAGGCATTTGAAAAGGGCGATGCGGAACTGGCCGTCGCGCTGTTCGCGCCCGATGCCACTGTGGAAGACCCGGTTGGCACGCCCCTGAAGCGGGGCCATGATGAAATCCGCGCCTTTTATGCGGCTTCGATGGCAACGGGCGCCAAGCTGAAGCTGGAAGGTCCAATTCGCTGCGCAACGGATTATGCCGCCTTTGCTTTTCGCGTCCAACTGACCTTGGAAGGCAAGCTGATCACAGTTGATGTGATTGATACATTCCGTTTCAATAACGAAGGTAAAGTTATTGAAATGAAAGCCTATTTTGGCCCATCTAATATGACGGGTATGTGATTTTAATAAAGGATATTGCCATGCGTGAAGCCGCTATTGTCGCCACCGCCCGTACCGGGATTGGCAAAGCCTATCGTGGGGCGTTTAACGATACCGAAGCCCCGGTGCTGACCGCCCATGTCGTCAACGCGGTGCTCGATCGCGCTGGGATTGATCCTGCGCGGGTGGACGATGTCTATCTGGGCTGCGGCAACCATTGGAACACGCAAAGCTATAATCTGGGTCGCTTGACGGTCCATGCGTCCAACCTGCCCAACACAACCTCGGGCTTTACGCTGGATCGCAAATGCTCCTCAGGCCTCAACGCGATGGCGCTGGCCGCCCGCGCGATCCGCTGTGATGAAATTGATGTCGCGGTCGCGGGTGGGGTGGAATCGATCTCGCTGACGCTCAACAAATTTGCGCCTGCCTTCCGCAACCGCTCGGAAGCGGTCATTGCGGCAGACCCTTATGCCTATATGGCGATGATTGAGACGGCTGAAGTCGTGGCCGAACGTTATGGCGTCTCGCGTGAGGCGCAGGATGCCTTTGCAGCGCTCAGCCAGCAGCGCGCGGGCCGTGCGCAGGCTGAAGGCCGCTTTGCGGATGAGATTGTGCCGATCACCGTCGAAAAGTCGCTGAAAGATAAGGAAGGCAATGAAGTTGGCCGCGAGACGGTCACCTTGACGGCGGACGAAGGCGTGCGCGGCGATACAACGTCTGAGGGTCTATCGACGCTGAAGCCTGTCTTCCGCGACGGCATGGTCATTAAGGAAGGCAAGCACATCACGGCGGGCAATGCCTCGCAATTGTCCGACGGTGCGTCGGCGCAATTGGTGATGGATTTGGCGACGGCGCAGAAAGAGGGGCTGCCCGTGCTGGGCCTCTATCGTGGCTTCCAAGTCGCGGGCTGTGATCCGGATGAAATGGGTATTGGCCCCGTTTTCGCGATCCCCAAGCTGCTGGAGCGTGCGGGTCTGAAAATTGACGATATTGGCCTGTTTGAAATCAACGAGGCCTTTGCCAGCCAGGCGATTTATTGCCAGCAAAAACTGGGCATTGATCCTGAAAAGCTCAATGTGAATGGCGGCGGCATTGCGCTGGGCCACCCCTTTGGCATGACGGGCAGCCGCTTGGTTGGCCATGCCCTGATTGAGGGCAAGCGTCGCGGCGTGAAATATGTTGTTGTCTCGATGTGCGTGGCCGGTGGCATGGGCGCTGCCGGACTGTTCGAGGTCGCGTAAACATGGCCGCTCTGCCCCTTACCATTCCGCACGCGGCCCAATTGGCGGCCGAACGCTGGGGCGATGCCCCGGCGGTGCTGGAACGCGGCGAGGTGTGGAGCTTTAACCGGCTTTGGGCAGAAAGCCGGGCGGCGGCCTCTGCCCTGTTGGCGCGCGGTGTGACGCAGGGGGACCGAATTGCCATTTGGGCGCCCAATAGCCGCGAATGGGTGGTGGCCGCCTTGGCCGCGATGACCTGTGGGGCGGCGATTATCCCGCTCAACACGCGGTTGAAGGGGCGTGAGGCGGGTGACATTCTGCGCCGCACGCGCGCGCGGATGATTTTTACCGTGCGGGATTTTCTGGGCATTGATTTCCCGGCGCTGTTGGCAGGGGAGGACCTGCCCGATCTGCACGAACAAGTCCTGCTGGATGAAGGGTTTTCTGGCTTTGCTGCCAGTGGTGCAGGCGCGGACGATCCGGCCGTGCTGGCTGCCTTGGCGCAGGTAACGCCAGACCATGTGTCCGACATCATGTTCACCAGCGGGACCACAGGCGTGCCCAAAGGCGTGCTGATGACCTATGGCCGCGTGATCCCGCAATGTGGCGTGTGGATTGGCAATACGGGCCTGTCTGCGGGCGAACGCTATCTGATTGCCAACCCCTTTTTCCATAGCTTTGGGATGAAGGTGGGCTGGGTCGCGTGCCTCATTGCGGGCGCGGTCATGGTCCCGATGCCGCAATTTGATGTAAAAGCCGCCATCCGCCATATTGTCGAGGATCGAATTTCCTTCCTGCCCGGGCCACCGACGATTTTTCAAATGCTGTTGGATGAGCTGGAGGCCAACCCCTTTGACGTCAGCTCGCTGCGGGGTGGGACGACAGGTGCCGCCACAGTGCCGCCGGTGTTGATTGACCGCATCCGCAAAGAATTGGGCATGGTGGATATCATCACGGCCTATGGGATGACCGAATGTGTCAACATTACCAGTTGCCGCCCCGGAGACGCCGTTGAGCTGATCGCGCAGACCTGTGGCGCGGCCATTCCGGGCAATGAGGTGATTATTGCCGATGAGGCAGGCCAAGAGGTGCCGCGTGGCGAAACCGGTGAAATTCTGGTGCGCGGGCAGGGCGTGATGCTGGGCTATTTGGATGATCCAGAGGCCACAGCCGAAGCCATTGATGCGCAAGGCTGGCTGCACACGGGCGATGTCGGGACGATGGACGCCAATGGGTATGTGCGCATTACCGATCGCAAGAAGGATATGTATATTTCAGGCGGGTTTAACTGTTATCCCGCGGAAATCGAAAAGCTTTTGGCCGCGCACCCCGCCATTTCAATGGTGGCGGTTGTTGGCGTTCCTGATGATCGCATGGGCGAGGTGGGTAAGGCCTATGTTGTTCTTCGCCCCGGCACCGAGGCCAGTGCGGAAGAGCTGATTGCCTGGTCGCGCGAGAATATGGCGAATTACAAGGTCCCGCGAACTTTTGTCTTTGTGGCAGACTTTCCACGTAATGCCTCTGGCAAAGTCTTGAAGACCGAATTGCGGGGGTAAATGCCGGCTGAGCAGCTTAAATTTTTGCTCAATTTAGGCCGTTTGGACGATTTACCGCGCCCGTCTCGCACTGCATATCTGACAGCATAAAGCGGCACGAAGATGAGGGCCGCGCGAGGAGAGGGTGAGATGAAAGAGAAACGCTACGTCATCATTGGTGCTGGCATGGCTGGCATTTTGGCCGGCATTAAATTGCTGGAGCGCGGCGAGAAGAACTTTGTCATCCTTGAGAAAACAGGCGCCCTGGGCGGCACGTGGCGCGACAATCGCTATCCCGGCCTCACCTGCGATGTTCCGGCCCATGCCTATACCTACAGCTTTGCCCCAAATCCTGAATGGAGCAGCTATTATGTGGGGGGCCCAGAAATCCGCCGCTATTTTGAAAAGGTGGCCGCCGATTTCGGCGTGATGCCCTATATCCGCTTCAACAGCGAAGTGACGAGCAGCGTCTTTGATGAAGCCAGCGCGACATGGACGGTGAGCGTCGCCGATGGCAGCGTGCACGAAGTGGATATTGTGATTGCCGCCTCCGGCGTGCTGCACCACCCGAAAATGCCCAATATTCCGGGGCTGGACAGCTTTAAGGGCCACGCCTTTCACAGTGCCCGCTGGGATGACAGCGCGCCTCTGGACGGCAGCCGGATTGGCATTGTTGGGTGTGGTTCCACCGGCATTCAAATTCTGACAGCGCTCACGGGGCGCGCCAAGCAGATTGTGGCGTTTCAACGCTCCCCCCAATGGGTGATGCCCGTCCCGCAATTTGAATATAGCGAAGAAGAGCGCGAGGCCTTTCGCCGCGACCCCAAGCTGATTGATGAGATCCGCTATAACAAGGACTATTGGGCGGCCATCATCCGCTTTACCGAGGGCATCACCAATATTGATGGCCCGGAAATGGCCGAAATTGAGGACCTATGCCGCCAACATTTGGAAGACAGCATTAAAGACCCGGCGCTGCGGGAAAAGCTGCGCCCCAATTATCGCGCGGCGTGCAAGCGGCTGATTTACAGCTGGTGCTATTATGACCATGTCCAAAAGCCCAATGTCTATGTTGATACCGGCAGCATTGATCGGGTTGAGCCAGATGGCGTGCGGATGAAGGATGGCACGTTCCACCCGCTCGATGTGCTGGTGCTGGCAACGGGCTTTCATGCCGATCGCTTCATTCGCCCGGCTTCGGTCATTGGGCGGGGCGGCAAGACACTGGATGACGCCTGGGCGGTGCGGCCGACGGCCTATTACGCGATGGCGCTGCCCGAATTTCCCAATTTCTTCCTGCTAAATGGCCCAACCGGCCCCGTCGGCAATTTCTCACTGATTGATATTGCTGAGGCGCAATGGGGCTATATCGCCCAGCTGATTGATCGGTTGAAGGACGGCAATGCCCGCGCGGTCGAGCCAACCACCGATGCCATGGCGGATTATGAAGAGCGGCGCATTGCCGCCGCCAAAAAGACAATTTTTGGCAGTGGCTGCACCAGTTGGTATCTCGATGACACGGGCGTGCCCGCAAGCTGGCCGTGGAGTTACCAGAATTTTGTGGACTCGATGGCAAAGCCCAATTTTGAGGATTATCGCTTCGCTGCCTAAGCCTGTGCGGCGGGTTGGCTTAGGCAAGCCCGCTGCGCAACAAGTGCACCAGTTGCGATTGGCGGCGCACGCCCGTCTTGGCGAAAATGGCCCGCAAATGGGCACGCGCTGTATTGTGCGCAATGCCGAGCCTGTCTGCGGCTTCCACCAGTGATCCGCCGCTGGCTAGGGCAACGGCCAGATTGGCTTCCATCCGGGTTAACTGAAACAAATCCCGAATGGCGTCGGGATCAAGCTGTGTGTCGGCGCCGGGCATACTGATGAACAGCGCGAGTGCTGCGCCGCCGCGCATCATGGCAGGCAGAGTCACGGGCCGCACCACAACGGCCAAATCGCCCCCCTTTGCGCGGGATATTTTGAACCGGCCAGTCCCGCCTGCTTTTGCCAGCAACGCGGCAATGCTGTCAGCCGGGGTGCCTTTGGGCAGGACCAAATGTCCGTCCCTTGCGGCTAAGCCATCGCCTATTGCCAGCAATCTTTCTGCCACGGCATTGGCGCGGACAATCTGCCCGCGTCCATCCAGGATGATTGTCCCCACGCCCAATTGCTCGACGGCACTGCGGTACACACCATGTTCTGCCCCAGCCAAATGGAGCCGTTCAAACAAAGCACCTGCGGTGCGCAAATGAGGCACAATGGCTTGAAAGCGGGCACGGTCAGCCGGGCTGAAATCAACCAAGGATTGATCGCGCGTGACACGGCAGCGCGCCTCAAAGCCGGATGGGAAGCGTAAATCCACGCCCAAAACCTGATCCCCCCCAATATTGGCGAGAAAGTCTTGATATGCAGCCAGTGCGGGGTCAGTGCTGCCTGTCACAAATTCGCGGAACGAGACAACTTTCCCCTCGGGCAGCCCCTGAAAGGGGTCGGTTGCGAAAAACTCTGCCAGATAATCTTCATTCGCTTTGGGGTCAGCCCCCGGCGTGCGCATCATATCGGGGGTTGATTGGCCCGGCGCGGTCAGGATCAGCGTGGCGTAACTGGCCCCCAAATGGCCCGACAGCGCGTTTAGAAATCCATCCCATGGCTGTTCTTCCAGCAAGCCGCCGTACAGGGCTGCCAGCAGGTGTGAAAGGTCATCTGGGGCAGGTATCTGGACCAAGTGACTTAGCCCAAATCCAGCCCAAAGACGGCAAAGTCGCCCTTATGCCCGCGGTTCAATTTCGTGCGATGTGCGAGCCGCCACTGTCCGTCTACGCGCCGCCAGCGATCCTGATAATCGCCCAATGTGACAAAGCTCAGATCGCGCCGCTCGCCCGCGCCCAGATGCATATCGCTGACATAAGCGCGGCTCTCCGCTGTGTCGCCCGTCACCTCAATCAGCACATTGCCCAGCAAATGCTGGGTCGGCCCGCAGCCATCAAGATACTGGCGGATCAATGCGATTACTGCTTCTGGTCCGGCAAGCGGCCCGGTGCCCAACTCGGCCGTGGCATCATCGGCAAGGATAGTGCGTGCAGTCTGCCAATCCCGATCGTCCATCGCACGGGCAAAGCGGGTGAGGGCGCGGCCAATCTCCCGCTCATCGAGCAAGATGGCGAGATCCAGCGTCATGCCGTAATGGCGGCGCAGGCGTCAAAGGCGCCACGCATCGCGCCTTCAATATAGCCAATGCCCGTTGCATCACCGATGATCTGCACTTTGTGCCCGGCAGCCCTCAGCGCCTCACCCAGCCGCATATCGCCTTCGGCGCCTTTGGCGACAATCACATGGTCGGCCGCGACGCGCTGGGCATTGCCTTCGCTATCCATGAAGGTCACGGCATCCGCTGTCACCGCAATGTCGCTGGCCCCCATCTGCATCGCCACGCCATGTTCTTGAAGCTCGGCCAGAATGCGCATCCGGCGCACCAGCGTCAGACCTTTGCCAAAGCGCGGGGCCTCATCAACAATCGTGACATGGCGGCCACGTTCATGGAGGAATTCGGCCAGCTCAATACCCACCAGCTCACCACCAATAATCACGATGTTCTTGCCCAGCGGCATCCAAGCGTGCGTTGCCTTGCGGACAAGATCAAGATTGGCGGTCGCCCCTGTCATTGCGCCCACTTTGGTCGCAAGGCGTGTCATCAGCCCTGTCTTACGGCGCAAATCGTCAGAGCTTTCGCCCAGCATCAGCTTGCGCATATCGTCGCCGGAATAGACATGCGGCAAATCACTGCCCGGCAGGTCGGGCATACCACGCACTGCGCCGGTCGCCACAATGATGTCATCGGGCTGAAGCTCCGCGACCAGCGCCGGTGTTGCCTCCGTATTGAGGCGCACATCAACGCTGCTTTCCTCAATGCCGCGCTTCAGCCAGTTGAGCAGGCGTTCATTGGGTTCATAGGCCAAGGCTGCAAAGCGCAATGTGCCGCCCAGACGATCGCTCTTTTCCACCAATGTCACGTCATGGCCCAGATCGGCCAGACGCCGAGCTGATTCCATGCCACCCGGCCCACCGCCAATAACGAGAATGCGCTTCGCCGCTGCTTTCGCCACCGGACGCTGATATTCGAAAGACAGATCGGCATTGACGGCGCAGCGCGTATGTGTGCCGCCATAAATCGCGCTGACACAGGTGTAGCAATAAATGCAGGGGCGCACCTCATCCTCGGCACCGCGCAGCAGCTTATTGGGCAGATGCGGATCGGCCAGCAGCTTGCGGCCCATGGCAATGAAATCTGCCTCGCCTTTGCCAATCACGCGATCTGCCGAGTGCGCCTCGACACGGCCCAGCGCGATCACCGGAATATTGACTTCAGACCGGATTGTGGCAGCGGCAGGAAGATGCGCATTTTCCTCATGCGGGATGTTTGATGCGGAATGGAGCTTGCCTTGGCCGGTTTCGTGATAGGCCGAGACAGTAATGGCATCGACGCCCGCGGCTTCGACCATTTTGGCTGCCGTGCGGGCATCGTCCAGCGTAATGCCGCCTTTCTTTCCGATTTCCGCGGAATCGAGCTTCACCCAGACGGGGAAATCCGCACCTACCGCCTCACGCACGGCCGCGATCACCTCGCGCAGCAAGCGCAGGCGGTTTTCGATCGGCCCGCCATATTCATCCGTGCGGCTGTTGGTTTTGGGTGAGATGAATGAGGAGAGCAGATAGCCATGACCGCCATGGATTTCGATGGCGTCAAAGCCGGCCTTTTTCGCCCGCGCCGCGCCATCGGCAAATTGGCGGACAACCGTTGCGATATCCTCTTTTTCCAGCACCTTGATGCTGGGCATTGTCATGCCGGAAAATCCGGCCATTTCTTCGGGCAGAAAATATTCAAAGAAATTGCCATTGGGGGCAGGGGGAATGGCAGGCGCCCAAAGCGGATGGCCGCCGCGTGCGGAATAGCCTGCGACCAGCCCGCCATGGTGAAGTTGGACGGCAATCTTCGCGCCATGCTTATGCACCCGCGCACATAGTTCGGTCAGGCCGGGTAAGAATTTGTCATCGGAAATTGCAGTCTGCTGCCATGCGACCTGCCCGACGGGCCAAGCCACGCCGGCGACGCCGGAAATGATGAGGCCTGCACCACCTTTGGCCTGTTCTTCATGATAGGCAATCAAACGCTCCCCCACATGGCCGTCTTCTTCGGACAGGCTGACGCCCATCGCCGTCACCATGATGCGGTTCTTCACGTCCATCTTATTGATGCGACCCGGTGACAGAAGATGTGGGTAAGAATTTGAAATCATGATAATAATTCTTTCACATAATGCTTTTGCAAGGTGGGAAACTGGCTGAGTCTCTTCCTCTTGCGTCTGGGTGAACGTAGTGACTATACAACTTGTATGTCAATTGCGAATCCCAGTCTTCCAATAGCGACAGCTGCCCGGCCAAATCGCGCCAATCCGCGGCAAAAGGCGCAGCGGGCAGAAACGCATGAGCGGTTGATTGAAGGCGCCGTCCGTGTCTTTGCGCAGCACGGCTATGCGCAGGCATCGGTCGAAGATGTGCTGATCGAGGCGGGGGTTAGCCGGGCCTCTTTTTATTCGCATTTTTCTGGTAAGCCAGCGTTGGTGACGGCGATTGCCGATCGCCTCGCGCCCTTGTGGCGGCCTTTATATGCTGAACTGGTGCGCATGGCCTCCCCCAGCCTAAAAGAGTTGGAAGATTGGTGTCGGCGCAGCGTGGCGCTGTATCGCGCGCATCAGGATGTGTGCATTATCTTGACCCAAGCCTCAGCTATTGAGCGCGATCTATATTGGCGGCTGACGGGGCATCGTGAGGCCGTGACGTCTGCTTTTGCAGAGCATAATCCAGCGCTGGCGCATTTGCGGGATGATCCGGCTGCCCGTTTGCGGGCGGGCCTGGCGCTGTTGCAGGTGGATCAAGCCTGCTATTATCTTGCGGTGCGCGGTTGGCAGGCAGATGAAGCCGCAGGTATTGAAGCCATGGCCATGCAGCTTCATCATTTTTTGACGACAGAATGTTTGCGGAGCCACCCAAAATGAGCGCCTTTGAAGAGATTACGGCTCTGTTATACCGCTATTGCGCCTATATGGACGCAGCAGATTTTGACGGCGCTTGCCAGCTTTTTGCGAAGGCGCAGGTGCGGTTGCCCGCCATGCAGGACATGCCCGGCAGTGCCATGCTCGATATTTGGCGCAACATAATCATCCTGTACCCCTGCGGCACACCGCGGACCCAGCATATGGTCACCAATCCCATTGTAACGGTTGACTCAGGCGGCAAAACTGCCACTTGCCAGTCCCGCTACCTGGTGGTGCAACAAACTGAGTCAGTGCCGCTGCGGATGATTGCCGCGGGCCATTATGAAGACCGGTTTGCCCGCGATGCCGAGGGCTGGCACTTCACGTTTCGGGATTATTCCCATCTTAAGCTGCCCGGCGATTTGAGCCGCCATTTGCGGACCAACCACGCCTCGCCAGCAAACAGCAATTGAAAAGGACAAAAGATTGACGTCTACAGATCCCCAAGCAGCCTTGGGCGCGGACTTTCGCACTGCCATGCGCAATATTGCGTCGGCCGTCTATCTGGTGACTGCGCGGGGTGCAGAGGGCGATGCCGGGATGACGGCAACGGCGGCGTGTTCACTCAGCTTTGATCCGCTGTCCGTTCTGGTATGCGTCAATCGATCCGCTTCTTTCTTTCAAATATTGGAAGAGACGGGGCAATTTGTTTTGAATGTGCTGAGCCGTGATGATGCTGGCATTGCGCAAGCCTTTGGCAGCCCTGCAGGTCGGGCTGAACGCTTTGGCGCCGGCGATTGGTATGATCTTCATGCTATGCCCGCGCTGCGGACAAGCCTGTCTAGCCTTGCGTGTCGGGTGGCCGATGCAAAAGATTTTGGCACCCACCGGATTTTCATGGGCGAAGTCATGGAGGTTCATAACCGCGACGGGTTGGACGAGCTTCTTTACTGTCAGGGCGCCTTTCGCGCTTTGCACCCTACGCCCGTTCTGTAAGTCATGGCTTGACGCATCTGGGCGCGCCGCGCACGGATAGGATGAATTTGAGAGGCTTAAGAGGCAATATGGATCGCGCAGACATCATCATCGTAGGGGCCGGACATGGCGGCGCACAAGCGGCAGTCTCGCTTCGGCAATTGGGCTTTGAAGGCTCGATCCTGATGATCGGGCGAGAACCGGAAATGCCCTATGAGCGCCCCCCGCTGAGCAAGGAATATCTGGCACGCGATAAGGAATTTGAGCGGCTTTACATTCGTCCAGCCCAATTCTGGGTCGATAAATCAGTTGATTTGTTGCTGAACCGCGAAGTGGTGGCCGTCGATCCGGCCGCCAAATCTGTCACGCTGAGCGATGGCCAACATATTGGCTATGGCGATCTTATTTGGGCAACAGGCGGTGATCCGCGTCAATTGTCTTGCCCAGGCGCGGATTTAGAAGGCGTCCATGGTGTGCGGACACGCGCCGATGCCGATGCCATTATGGCAGAGCTGCCCACTGTTACCGATGTCGTGGTCATTGGCGGCGGCTATATTGGACTTGAGGCGGCGGCTGTCCTGACAAAATTTGGCAAAAAGGTGACATTGCTTGAGGCGCTGGACCGCGTTTTGGCGCGTGTTGCTGGGCCAGATTTGTCCGCCTTTTACGAGGCGGAACATCGCGCCCATGGCGTAGATTTGCGGACTCAAGTGCAGGTCGCAGAGCTGGTGGGCGCTGGGACGAAGGTGGCAGGCGTGAAGCTGGCCGACGGCCAAGTGCTGCCCGCGCAAATGGTCATTGTTGGCATTGGCATTATCCCCGCTGTCGCGCCGCTGATTGCGGCCGGGGCAGAGGGCGGCAATGGAGTGGCCGTGAATGCCCAGTGCCAGACCAGCCTGCCGCACATTTATGCCATTGGCGATTGCGCGGCGCACAGCAATGGCTTTGCCGATGGCGCCGTGATCCGTCTGGAATCGGTGCAGAACGCCAATGATCAAGCCAAGGTGGCGGCCCAAGCCATTTTGGGGACCCCGCAGCCTTATGGCGCGACGCCTTGGTTCTGGTCGAACCAATATGATCTAAAGCTGCAGACTGTGGGCCTTTCAACTGGCCATGATGCCAGTGTCACGCGTGGTGATCCTGCTGATCGCAGCTTTTCTGTTCTCTATCTTAAGGATGGCGCGGTCATTGCGATTGATTGCGTCAACGCCGTGAAGGATTATGCACAAGGCCGCAAATTGGTGGAACAGCGCGCTAAGATTGCGCCGGACACACTGGCGGATGTGACCATTCCCCTAAAAGACATGATTGCCTCCTGACGCGGCCTCGGCTCTGCGCTATGGAGCGCGGCGAATAGCTGGGGGGATCTATGCGTTTCGGACTGGTTTTCAGTGTTTTGGCAATGGCAGTGGCAGTGGCAGTGGCAGTGGCGGTCCGTGCGGACGCCCAGCAACCAAACATGCCCACCCATTTATGCGCTCCCACTGAAGTCGCGCTGTTCAACAGCCGCATGGGCATGTCGACTTGGAATGATATGCGTACGCGCAAAAAGCTGAAAGGCGACAAGATTTTGTCGCTCTGTGTAGACCGGCTGGCAGGTGCGAAGAAGCTGGCAGTGCGCTTTGGCAAGCCCAATGCCGCGCCAGATGTGGATGTGGTCAGCCCCATCACGCGCTTTCGCCAAACCACCCAAGATGTCGGCGGCGGCGAAACATGGACGGCGCTGCGCTTTACCGTGAAGGATTTGGATTGGGCCGTTGTCCAGCCCGAAGGCGGCGATGCGCGCGATGTGTTTTTGCTGGTCAGCCGCGCTGGTCAGCCCTTGGCCCGCACAGAGGCAATTGAGGAAGGGGAACATTGGGCGTCGATTAAAAAACGCTTTGCAAAGAAAAAGTTCCGAGAGGTTCCTGCAAGTTTGTCTGATATTCCACCAGCACTAGCAGCGCGTAGCCCCGGTGATCTTGATCCTACAAAAATCGCGGCGGCACGCTATGTCGCCAACCTGTCACTGCCTAAATAAGTGCGGCGAAATGGCTAAGCGATTGGGGAGAGATGGGCCATGCAGCGACGCAAGATTGCGGCGCCCATAAGTTTGCGGCACAAGAGGCGCATGGCCCATGTGCTGACCCCCTGTCCGGCGTTTGCAAGATAGCCGGCCTTTTTTGAAAGTTGGATGTGATGAACCTTGTGATCGATATCCTGCGTATCCTGCTCGACATTGTCTGGTGGATTATCATTGTTCAGGCCGTTCTCTCGTGGCTGATCGCGTTCAACGTTATCAACACGCATAATGATTTTGTGCGGCAGATTTGGGTGGCGCTGGACCGCATGACAACGCCAATCTATCGGCCTATTCGCCGCATCCTGCCCGATTTTGGCGGGCTGGATCTTTCGCCCTTGGTCGTGCTGGTCGGCTTGGCAATCGTCAACCGCATCCTGACTGAAATTCAATTTTCCTATTCTGTCATGTGACCCAGTTTTGGCGCCCTTTGGCTGATGGCATTGAAGTGGCTGTCCGCGCGACGCCACGGGGTGGCCGGGATGCCATAGATGGGGTTGTGCGCGATGCGGCAAATGCCTGTTGGCTGGCCGTGCGCGTGTCTGCCCCGCCTGATGAGGGGAAGGCCAATCTGGCCGTTGCAAAATTGCTCGCCCAGATATTTGAGGTGCGGCCCCGTGATGTTGTTCTGGCCAGTGGGGCCAGTGCTCGTCTAAAGCGCCTCAAAATATCCGGTGATTCTGCTAAACTTGGTCAGATTGCCACCGGCTTAGGGGAATAGGAAAAATGGCAGCAGCGGTGATCGACGGAAAAGCTTTTGCGCAAGGGTTGCGGGGCCGCGTAGCGGATGCCGCGGGCCGCTTTCAAGCAGAGACGGGCCGTGCGCCCGGCCTTGCCGTTGTGCTGGTGGGCGAAGACCCTGCCTCTTCGGTTTATGTCCGCTCTAAAGGCAAGGCCTGCCAAGAAGCGGGCATGACAAGCATTGAGCACCGCCTTGCCGAAACAACAACGCAAGCCGAATTGATCGCGCTGGTCGAGGCTTTGAATGCGGACCCCAATGTCGATGGCATTTTGGTGCAGCTGCCGCTGCCCAAGCAGATTGATGATAAGGCCGTTATCGCGGCGATAGACCCAGCCAAGGATGTGGATGGCTTTCATGTTGTGAATGCTGGTCGCCTTGCCGTGGGGGAAGAGGCACTGGTGCCGTGCACGCCCTTGGGGTGTCTGATGCTGCTGAAAGACCAGATGGGGGATTTGTCGGGCAAGGATGCGGTGGTCATTGGCCGGTCCAACATTGTGGGCAAGCCGATGGCGCAATTGCTGTTGGGGGAAAGCTGCACCGTCACAATTGCGCACAGCCGCACCAAAGACCTGCCCACGGTTGTGCGCCGCGCCGACATTGTGGTGGCAGCAGTTGGCCGGCCAGAAATGGTCAAGGCCGATTGGATTAAGCCAGGCGCAGTGGTGATTGATGTTGGCATTAACCGCATCGAGGCGGGTGAAGGCAAAACCCGGCTGGTCGGCGATGTCGCCTATGATGAAGCTGCCGCGATTGCCTCGGCAATCACGCCTGTGCCGGGCGGTGTTGGGCCGATGACCATTGCCGTTCTGTTGCGCAATACAGTCGTCGCCGCGCGCGCGCGCTTCGGCCTTGGAGCTGAGGCAGGGCTATAAGCCATGGACGCTCAGATGACGGCGCTTTTCATTTCGGCCTTTGTAACCTTTTTCGTCGTCATTGATCCTCCGGGCTGTGCCCCTATTTTTGCAAGCCTGACAGGCGGCAGCCCTGTCAGCCATCGCCGATCCATGGCGTTGCGATCAACTTTGGTTGCCTCTGTCATTCTGTTTTCCTTCGCTATTTTTGGCGAGGCCTTTTTGGGGGCGCTGGGCATCAGCCTTGATGCATTTCGCGTGGCGGGTGGCATCATGCTGTTTCTCATCGCGTTGGAAATGGTGTTTGAAAAGCGCACCGAGCGTCGCGAACACCGTGCCGAAGACGTCAAATCCCATCCCGAACATGAGGATATCTCCGTCTTCCCCATGGCTATTCCCATGATTGCCGGGCCGGGGTCTATTGCCTCGGTCATGCTGCTGACGTCCAAGTCACAAGGCGTGACTGAAAGCCTTGTGGTCCTTGGCGCATTGGCCGCCGTTTTGTTGGTGAATTTGGGCGCCTTATTGGCGGCTGGGCCGCTCATGCGCGTGCTGGGCTATCGCGTTGAAGCGATGATCACGCGGATTTTGGGCGTGGTTCTGGCCGCCCTTGCGGCGCAATTTGTAATTGATGGGTTGAAGGCAAGCCTGCTTTAACACTCAGGCATAGGCTTCGCCCATCAGGCCACGCATTTTGGCTAGGGCTGACTTCTTGATTTGGCAGACGCGCGCAGCACCGACGCCCAAGATGAGCCCAATTTCATCCAAGTTCAGCTCTTCTACAAAATAGAGCTGCAATATCGTTTGTTCCCGCTCGTTTAGCTGGTCAATCGCACCCTTCAGCGCGTCGGACAGCCGTATCCGCGCCAGCGCGGCATCAGGTTGATCTGCGGGATCCGCAAAGACCATCAAATGGTCAGAATAGGCGTCATCAATGGGTTCATTGCGCAAAGGCTGAATCGCCATCAACGTGTCTCGATAGGCTGCTGGTGTCAGGCCCAGCGCCTCTGCCATTTCAACGTCTGTCGGCGCGCGGTGCAGCTTTTGTTCCAATGCGCGGTGCATGGCACCCACAATTCGCTGGCGTTGCATGGCCGACCGCGCCATCCGTGCGTCGCGCCGCAGATGATCGATCATCGCGCCACGAATGCGCATTGAGGCATAGGTTGAAAAAGCGTGGCCCCGATCTTCATAGCACTGGGCGGCTTCGACCAAGGCAATCATCCCAATTTGGATGAGATCTTCCAGGTCAATACTGGCCGCCACGCGGGCGTGAACGTGCCACGCGATCCGCCGGACAAGGGGGATGCTCTGCTTTGCCAAATCGTCGCTGGGGCGCGTGGCAGCAGGCCGTGGGGCGCATAGGCTGTCTTGCGGCATCAGGCTTGCGCCTTTTTCGGAGTATCAGATTGCGCCATTGCGGCCTCCTTTTGAAACGTGTCGGAGGCGATCAGCAAAGGCCGTGCCAAAATTTGGGAGCTGCCTTTACGGAGTTAGGCAGAGCTTTGTTTTCTGCCGTTTTTGTAGGTTTCCAGAACGCGCGCACCGCGTCGCTGTGCAGCTCTATGCAGGCGCTGGGCCATCCTATCTGTCAGCGAATTGACCCGGCTATGCGCGATCTCAGCTTGGCGAACGGCATAATCAAAGCGGCGCTTGTCTTCATGGTCAGCAATCGGTTCGTGCCGAACCAGATCAAGCACCTGCGCCACTTGGGCTGTTGCATGTTCGACCGCGCTTACATCGCCCAAATCAAGCGCGTGGATCAGCGCACCTTGGCAGTCGATCAGCTGGTCTAAGGCGCTTGCAGGCGTCATAAATGCGCCTGTCGGGCGATAGCATCAGCGATTGCCCGGCTGTTAATGGCATAGTCGCCTCGAAAGAGAGCGATGCGGATGTTTGCAATTTTCTCAAGATCAATGGGTGGACCGAGATTAGCCAAGGACGTCTGATGGCAGCCAGACGGCGCTTTTCCCATGGTGCGACGGATAAGGCCCAGCTCTACCCGGGTGCCGGCGAAGTTTACGTCGTCAAGCACATCCCAGTCTCTCATTGGCCCGTCATCAATCTGACAGGCTTCTGAAAGGGGATAACGGCAATTTGACGTCGGGCTTTAGGGGGCCTTAGGGGCCTTAAGGGGGCTTTAGGCCGAACTTAGCCTTTGCCTCAGCGCCCAAGCGCCAGTTTAGATGTGGGGAAATAGGAAGGGGCAGCGCCCCTCCCAATCAGCCCATGAGTGCGTTGGCAGCGCTTAGCACCGCACGGACGCTGGCCGTTGCGACATCTTCATCAATGCCAACGCCCCAGACAGTCTTGCCCTTGTCCGTTGTGCATTCGACATAGGCTGCCGCGGCCACACCACTGCCCTGGCCCATGGCGTGCTCGCTATAATCTGCAATGTCGAGCGTGAGGCCAAAGCTGTCGCGCAAGGTGGACACAACGGAGGAAATCAGGCCATTGCCGCGCCCGCTGACGCTTTTCTCCTGACCATTAACGGCAATTTTGCCGGCAAAGATACGTTCACCATTGGCGGCGCGCGTTTCTTCATAATCAAGCAGCTGGAAATGCTGTGGCGTGTTGAGGCAGTAAACGCGCTGGAACACCGACCAGATGTCGCCGGCGTGCAGCTCACGGCCGGTTTCATCGGCCAATTGCTGGACATGGCGGCTGAAATGCGCCTGCATTTTCTTGGGGAGCTTCAGACCCTGATCTTGTTCCAGCACCCAAGCAAACCCGCCTTTGCCGGATTGCGAATTGACGCGGATAACAGCTTCATAGCTGCGGCCAAGATCAGCCGGATCAATCGGCAGATAGGGGACTTCCCAGAAATCATCATTGCGCGCTTCCTGGGCGGCAAAGCCTTTCTTAATCGCGTCTTGATGGCTGCCCGAAAAGGCCGTGAACACCAATTCCCCGGCATAAGGATGGCGCGGGTGGACGGGCAATTGGTTGCAATACTCAACCGTCTTGATGACTTCATCAATGTCTGAGAAATCAAGGCCGGGGTCCACGCCCTGCGTGTACATATTGAGCGCCACAGTCACGAGGTCACAATTGCCCGTGCGTTCGCCATTGCCAAACAAACAGCCTTCAACGCGGTCGGCCCCAGCCATGAGGCCCAGTTCAGTCGCGGCAACGCCTGTGCCCCGATCATTATGCGCGTGCAGGCTCACAATCACGGCATCGCGATTGGGGACGTTGCGGCAGAAATATTCAATCTGATCGGCATAAATATTGGGCGTTGCCGCCTCAACTGTTGCGGGCAGATTGAAAATAATGGGCTTTTCAGGTGTGGGTTGCAGCACATCCATCACGGCGGCGCAGCATTCGAGGCTGAAATCGAGTTCCGCCGTAGAGAAAGTTTCCGGCGAATATTCAAAGCGCCAATCGGTATTGGGCTGCTTGGCGGCTTCATCGCGCATGATCTTCGCGCCCGCAATGGCAATGTCTTTCACCTCGGCCTGTTCCATCTGGAACACAATTTTGCGCCAAGCGGGCGAAACAGCGTTGTAGAGATGGACGATGGCGGTTTTCGCGCCACGCAGACTGTCAAAGCTGGTGCGGATCAAATCTTCGCGCGATTGGGTCAGGACTTGGATGGTCACGTCATCCGGAATGCGGCCTGAGGTCACGAGGCCCGAGATGAAGTCAAATTCCGTCGCCCCAGCGCTGGGGAAGCCAACTTCAATTTCCTTAATGCCGACTTTCAGCAACAAATCGAAAAAGCGCGTCTTCTTCTCGGCATCCATCGGATCGATCAGCGCCTGATTGCCATCGCGCATATCAGTGGACAGCCAGCGCGGCGCCTGTGTGATCGTGCGGCTGGGCCATTGCCGATCGGGCAAATTGACCTGCGGGAAGGGGCGGTATTTGGTAGAGGGATTGCGCAACATAAGTCTTCTCTTCGAAAAATACGGGTGTCCGGGCCAGTTGGCGTGCTGTGATGTCCCTTAGGTCGCGGTGCGTGCATTGAGCACGCAAGAGCGTAACGCGCCTAAGGGCGCGTAAGTCGAAGAAGAAGGGCCAGCGGCATATTCATGTTCATCTGCCTATGCGGCTTTGACGGACGAATGTCCAGAGGGAGACACGGCATTCATTGCGCTCGTCAGGCATTTCATGTCAGATGATTTCAAAACGACACAGAGAGAAGCCATGTCAGACGCTATCCACCCCTTTACCCTCAATATTCCCGAGGCGGATTTGGACGATCTGCGCCAGAGGATTGATCGCGCGCGCTGGCCCGAGGCAGAGCTGGTCGACGATTGGAGCCAAGGCGCAAAGCTGGCGAATGTTCGCGCGTTGGTCGAGCATTGGCGGCACCATTATGATTGGCGGGCCTGCGAGGCGCGGCTGAATGCGCTGGGCCAGTTTAAGACCGAGATTGATGGCCTCAACATTCATTTCCTCCATATCCGCTCAAAAGAGCCCAATGCCCTGCCGTTGATCATCACGCATGGCTGGCCGGGATCCGTGCTGGAGTTCATGAAAATCATTGGCCCGTTGACTGATCCCGTGGCGCATGGGGGCAAGGCGGAAGATGCGTTCCATCTTGTGCTACCATCACTGCCCGGATTTGGTTTTCCGATAAGCCCAAGGCGACGGGCTGGGGTGTAGAGCGCATTGCGCAGGCATGGGCCACGCTGATGGCGCGGCTCGGCTATGATCGCTGGGTTGCGCAAGGGGGAGATTGGGGTTCTGCTGTCACCTCCGCGATTGGCGGGCAGGCGCCCAAGGGCTGTCTTGGCATTCATGTGAATATGCCGATGGCACGGCCCACGGCAGAGGACATGGCGAACCCTGATCCGCGTGCGCAAGCGGCTTTGGCGGCGCTGCACCATTATCAAAATTGGGACTCAGGCTATTCCAAGCAGCAAAGCACAAGGCCCCAGACGCTTGGCTATGCGCTTGCCGACTCTGCCGTGGGGCAGGCGGCGTGGGTTTATGAAAAAATGTGGTCGTGGACCGACAATCAGGGCGCGCCAGAAGATGCGCTGACGCTCGATGAGATGCTGGATAACATCATGCTCTATTGGCTGCCGGGCAATGCGACCTCGTCGGCGCGGCTCTATTGGGAGAGCTTTGGCAGTTTTGCACCACGGCAGATTGATCTGCCCGTGGGCGTCAGTATCTTCCCGCATGAAATTATGCGCCCGCCAAGGGCGTGGGCCGAGCGGACGATGCCCAATATCATCCATTGGAATGAGCTGGACAAAGGCGGGCATTTCGCGGCGTGGGAACAGCCGGACCTCTATGTAGAAGAGGTCCGGACCTGTTTCCGCAAATTGCGCTGATTATTCCGCGGCTTCGAGTAACGGGGCCGCTGTGGCGGCCTTGTGCGGCTTTTCAAAGCACATGGCTTCATCGGTCAGCGGGCCATAGCGCAGGTTTTTAATGTCCTTTGCATAGTCCTGATGCAGCTTCCACGGCGCTTCCTTGGCCTGTTTGGGCAAGGCGCCGACGGCGCGCTGGAAATAGCCCGACGAGAAGTCAACAAAGGGCTCCAGCTCAACATGTTTGCCCTTGAGGCGCGGCACGGCAATCTTCGTGCCTGTGGCATCGAGATGATTGATGAGGCGGCAGGCATATTCGGACGTCAGATCAGCCTTTAGCGTCCAGCTGGCATTGGTGTAGCCGAACCACATGAGGAGGTTGGGCACATCATTGAACATCGCGCCCTTATACAGAATGCGGTCTGCAACGTTGAACCGTTCGCCATCAATATAGGCTTCGAGGCCCGAGAGCATCTGAAGGTTGAGGCCAGTGGCCGTCACAATGATGTCAGCTTCCAGCTCTTTGCCCGATTTCAACAAAATGCCTTTTTCGGTAAACCGCTCAATATGATCCGTCTCAATTGAGGCGCGGCCATCGGAGACAGCGTTGAAGAAATCGCTATCGGGAACAAGGCACAGCCGCTGATCCCAAGGCTTATAGGGCGGCGTGAAATGCTTTTGGACGTCAAAGCCCTCGGGCAATTGTTCGCGCACCATGCCAATCAGCCGCTCGGCGGATTTTTCAGGCCGCTTGCGCACGAGCTTGAACATAAATTGTTGCAACAGCACGTTGCGCCAGCGCGTGATGGCATAGGCCAGCCCCGAGGGCAGGATTTTGCGCAGGCCAAGCGCGAATTTATCTTCTGCCGGGCGTGAGACCATATAGGTTGGCGTGCGTTGCAACATCGTCACATGGCCGGCACCCGTATCTGCCATGGCGGGGACAAGTGTGACGGCAGTTGCGCCACTGCCAATGACAATGACTTTCTTGCCCTGATAGTCCAGCTTTTCCGGCCAATGCTGCGGGTGGACAATGGTACCCTTAAAGCTGTCTTTGCCCGGAAAATCAGGCGTATAGCCCTGATCATAATTATAATAGCCCGAACACATGAACAGCATCGAGCAAGTAACCTTAAACGGCTTGCCCTTTTGCATGCCTTCCACGGTCCAGAGCGCATCTTCGCTGGACCAATGCGCCTTCTGGACATGGCTGTTATAGCGGATGTGCTGATTCAGCCCATATTCCGCGATTGTTTCCTTCAGATAGGTCATGATCGTCGGCGCATCGGCAATGGCCTTGCGCGCTGTCCACGGCTTAAAGCGGAAGCCCAGCGTGTACATATCGGAATCAGAACGGATGCCGGGATAGCGAAATAAATCCCATGTGCCGCCAAAGTTATCGCGCCGTTCCATGATCGCAAAGCTCTTGCCGGGGCACATTTTCTGCATGTGCACCGCCGCGCCTAGGCCAGAAATTCCGGCGCCCACAATCAACGCATCGACTTGTTCAACTGCCATCTGATCCCATCCTATGTCTTGAAGGTTAGATTTTGGCAGGATTCAAAACAGTTGCAAGAGGCAACTTGACGTAAACGTCAAATCTAGGCGCAGATTGAGGCCAGACCGATGCCCAGCCGTCATTGCGAGGCGCGATGCACCGTGGCAATCCATGAAGCGGGGAAAGCTTGTCAGCCGCCACTGGATTGCCGCGCTGCGCTCGCAATGACGCATTGGTGGGCCAAATCCTTATTTCTCAAAGGCGATGCTGATGTTGATCTTCACATCATCGCTGATCAGCGGGACATATTTGGTCATGCCCCAATCGCTGCGCTTGAGCGTGGTGGAGCCATGAAAGCCAATGGTCGCCTTGCGCGACATGGGGTTGGTGCCAGCGCCCGTGAATTGCGCGTCGAGCACGACGGGCTTGGTGACGCCCAGCAGGGTCAAATTGCCAGTAATTTTGGCTTTGGTGCCGTTGGCTTCGACCTTGGTCGATTCAAACGTCGCTGTTGGATACTTGGCGGCATCCAGAAAATCTGCCGTCATCATATGCTTGGTCAGATCACCGCGCGATGTTGCCAATTCATTCACCGGGATGGTGATCGAGACTTTGGCATCATTGGGCTTTGCGGGATCAATTGTTAGAGAGCCTGTCGGCTGGCCGAAAATGCCGAAATAATCGTTGAAGCCGAAATGGCTGACGGTCCACTGAATTTGGGCATGGTGGTTGTCCACGGCATAGGTGCCCGCGGCAACGCGGCTGGGGTCTGCCTGTCCCGGCAATTGCGGGGCGCCGCTTTGGGCGAGAATGGGGGCCGCAGCCAGCAAGGGCAGGGCCAATAAAATAGCTTTGTTCATCGGGGACTCCTTCAAGCGGACATGAAAAAGGGGTGCCCCCAATGTTGGCGGCACCCCCTTGTTCGTCAACCCAAGCTGATAACAGCTTTGGTTTATGTCTTAAGATTAATTCTTGGCCTTATCGACCAGCTTGTTCTTCGCGATCCACGGCATCATGGCGCGCAGTTCAGAGCCAACCTTTTCAATCGGGTGGGCGGCAGCGGCCTTGCGGCTGGCCTTCAATTCGGGCTGACCGGCGCGATTATCCAGCACAAAGTCCTTCACGAAGCGGCCGGACTGAATATCGGCCAGAACGCGCTTCATTTCCGCCTTGGTTTCGGGCGTAATGATGCGCGGGCCAGTTTTGATATCGCCATATTCCGCGGTGTTCGAAATCGAATAGCGCATATTGGCAATGCCACCTTCATACAGCAGATCGACAATCAGCTTGGTTTCGTGGAGGCACTCAAAATAGGCCATTTCCGGGGCGTAACCGGCTTCGACCAGCGTTTCAAAGCCGGCCTGGATCAAGTGGGTGATGCCCCCGCACAAGACGGCCTGTTCGCCGAAGAGATCGGTTTCGCACTCTTCCTTGAAGTTGGTTTCGATGATGCCCGAACGGCCACCGCCAACGCCTGAGGCATAAGCGAGCGCAATGTCATGCGCATTGCCCGAGGCATCCTGATGGATGGCAATGAGGCATGGCACGCCGCCGCCCTTCACATATTCACCACGCACCGTGTGGCCGGGGCCCTTGGGTGCAATCATGATGACGTCGATATCCGCCGGAGCTTCAATAAGGCCGAAATGAATGTTGAGGCCATGTGCAAAGGCCAAAGCCGAGCCCGGCTTCATATTGCCCTTCAGGTCATTGTCCCAAATCGCGGCCTGATGCTCATCAGGGGCGAGGATCATGACGATATCGGCCCAAGCAGCGGCTTCTGCGTTTGACAGAACCTTAAAGCCAGCGCCTTCGGCCTTGGCGGCCGTGGCCGAACCGGGGCGGAGCGCAATCGCAACGTCCTTCACGCCTGAATCCCGCAGGTTCTGGGCATGGGCATGGCCTTGGCTGCCATAACCGACAATGGCGATCTTCTTGTTTTCGATCAGCTTCAGATCGGCGTCACGATCATAATAAACGCGCATTATTTTCTTCCTCATATTGAACGTCATGCTGAACGTGTTTCAGCATCCATGAACACCAACTTTTTAAATGGTTTGATTGGGTGATCATGGACCCTGAACCAAGTTCAGGGTGACGGTTGGATTAGAAATTCAAACAGCCTCTTTCCCACGGGCCATAGCGACGATGCCCGTGCGAGCAACTTCCACCAGGCCAATATCTTGCATCAGTTCTACAAATCGATCGATCTTGGTCGATGCGCCAGTCACTTCAAAGACAAAGCTGGAAATCGTTGTGTCGACCACATTGGCGCGGAACACTTCAGCCAGCCGCAGCGCTTCAATGCGATGGTCGCCGATGCCCGCGACTTTGACCAAGGCCAGCTCGCGCTCCACATGATCGCCCAGCAGCGTCAGATCAGTCACTTTGTGGACCGGGACCATGCGGTCCAACTGCGCCACCACCTGTTCGATGACCGCGGGCGTGCCCGTTGTCACAATGGTGATCCGGCTGATCGAGTCATCCTCAGTAATATCGGCGACCGTCAGGCTTTCGATATTATAGCCGCGTGCCGTGAACATGCCCGCAATGCGCGCGAGCACGCCCGGCTCGTTCGACACCGTAACTGACAGCGTATGACGCTCTTTAATGCCTTCTTTAATGTGCATATTACACCAGCGCCTTTGCTTCATCATCCAGCTCGCCCGACACTTGGTCATCGGCAAGGATCATATCAGTATGGGCCGCACCCGACGGGATCATCGGGAAGCAATTGGCCAGCTTTGCGACCACGCAATCGACAATCACGGGGCCATCATGCGCAATCATGTCGGCAATGCCAGCCTCCAGCTGATCGGGCGTTTCAATGCGAATGCCTTTCCAGCCATAGGCTTCGCCCAGCTTTACAAAGTCTGGCAGCGCATCCGAATAGCTTTCCGAATAGCGGCTGGAATAGGTCAGTTCCTGCCATTGGCGGACCATGCCCATATATTCATTGTTCAAAATGAAGATTTTAACGGGCAGGCGATATTGCGTCGCCGTTGCCAGTTCCTGAATGTTCATCTGGATCGAGGCTTCGCCCGCAATATCAATGACCAGTGCCCCCGGATTGCCCAGTTGCGCGCCAATGGCAGCGGGCAGGCCATAGCCCATGGTGCCCAAGCCGCCCGAGGTCAGCCATTTATTGGGCGCTTCAAAATCAAAATGTTGCGCCGCCCACATTTGGTGCTGGCCGACTTCGGTCGTGATGATCGGGTTTTTCTTATGCGTTGCTTCCCACAAGGCGCGGATCGCGGCTTGCGGCATGATTTCTGTTTTGGATGTGGGATAAGCGAGCGACTTTTTCGCGCGCCAGCCGTCAATTTGCTTCCACCAGCCTGACAGGTCAGGCTTGGTCAATTGGCGGGCTTTCCACACTTTCACCATATCTTCCATGACGCGGCCAACATCGCCCAAGATCCCCAGATCAACCCGAACTGTTTTGTTCATTGAGCTGCGGTCAATATCGACATGGATCTTCTTGGAATTGGGAGAAAACGCATCCAGACGACCTGTCACACGATCATCAAAGCGCGCGCCAAGGCAGAGGATCAGGTCGGCCTGGTTCATCGCCCAATTGGCTTCATAGGTGCCGTGCATCCCCAACATACCAAGCCATTGGTCCGATGAAGACGGGAAGGCGCCAAGGCCCATCAATGTTGAGGTGACAGGCGCACCCGTCACGCGTGCCAATTCCCGCAGGATTTGGCTGGCAGCAGGTCCGGAATTGATGATGCCACCCCCAGTGTAGAGAATGGGGCGCTTGGCCGCGGCCAGCATATCAATGGCTTTTTCAATCTGCTTGATGTCGCCCTTCACTTGGGGGCGATAGCTGGGATGCTGGATCGTGCCGGGCTTTTTATAAGGCGCAGTCGCAACCTGCACATCCTTTGGAATATCAACAACAACCGGCCCAGGGCGGCCCGTGGTGGCGATATGGAATGCCTCATGAATGATATCGCCCAAGCGATCGGGCGATTTCACCAGATAATTATGCTTGGTGCAGTGGCGCGTGATGCCAACTGTATCGGCTTCCTGAAACGCGTCAGAGCCAATCAGGTGCGTTGCCACCTGGCCCGTGATGACGACCATGGGAATTGAATCCATCAGGGCATCTGTAATGCCCGTCACAGCATTGGTGGCACCCGGACCTGAGGTCACGAGCACAACACCCGGCTTGCCCGTGGCGCGGGCATAGCCCTCGGCTGCGTGCGTCGCGGCCTGTTCATGGCGCACAAGAATGTGGCGGATGCGCTTTTGCTGGAAGATCGCATCGTAAATGGGAAGCACAGCGCCGCCCGGATAGCCGAAAATAACCTCGACACCGAGATCGCTTAGCGCCTCGATGAGGATATCGGCTCCAGACATTTCCTTTGGCATTTCGGCCCTTCCCAAATTCTGCGGTGGCGTGTGTTGCACCGCGGCACAGTGAACGCAAGCCGAGCGCCCTAGGGATAACAAACAATTATGTCAACGCCTGATCGCGCAATATTATTGCTAATTGATCGATTGCGGCGACATCTAATTCATCTTCGTGCCGTGGCCAGTTGGCGGGCGGTTGGTTGCGAA
>JBEDNE010000130.1:0-4843 GCA_041170745.1 Pseudomonadota bacterium | reverse complement strand
AACTGCGCGACAGTCAGCGGCATGCTTTGCTGCAAGATCATTCGAGTAACTTACCGTGATGATCTTGGAGGTGGGATCACGTCCGAGCACAAACGCCGGAAAAGCTACAGACGCACAGACCGACTTAAGGGAGCGCGGCGGCACCTCAATCTTCAGGCGCTTAATCTTGCCAGCAAGCACTAGTTCAAGATGATAACATAAAGCCTCTAGATGCCAGTTCGCAAGGAACGGCTCGCCTGGGCTAACCGTTGCGAACACCTTGCGCACGAAACTGTAAAGATTACTGCGCAGCAAGGCTTCCAAGAGACGGGCTTCACTCGTCCCCATGGCGGACCTCCTTTGCGCCAAGCAAGCCGGCCTCGCGCAAAATCTCCATATCTTCGGCAATCAATGCAGGCAGGCCGCTCTTGCCGTTAATGTCACCAGCATGGGGCTCGTGCATTGAGATTAGCATCTGGAGAGCTTTGAGGTCACCCGCCAGAGCCTTCTCGCGCAGCCGAAAGACAATCGCGGTAATAGAGCTCACATTCTTGCGGTGGCCGTTGATCGTGACTGCCACTGGCATGGCCAAAGCCCGCGCAACCTCGGTCGCAAAATTGCGCTGGCCTTTCGGGCGCCCTTTGGGATTACCTGACTGGCCGGGTTTAAACCTACTGTGCACAGGGGGTTTGCCGTAACCGACCTTCTGATCGTTTTGGTCAGAGATGTCAGACATTGGCGGCTCCAATGCCGTTCAGCTGTTCCCGCTGCGCAAAAGTTTTGCCGGTTTGTAAGTGAATGGGCGCGTCGCCAAAGCTCGCTTGATAGCGGCGCAAGATAACATCGCAGTAAAGTGGGTCGAGCTCCAAAAGGCGCGCCATCCGACCGCAATGGGCAGCAGCGATTAATGTGGTTCCCGAGCCACCAAATCCGTCGAGCACCGTTTCGCCAGGATCACTTGCATCGCGGATGATGTCGCAGATGAGGTCAAGCGGCTTTACAGTGGGATGCCAACCAAGTTCCTCATCGCGGCCTTTTCTGAAACTGTTCGCGCCCGCATAGTTCCAAACATTTGAGCGGTGGCGACCATTGGCACCAAGCTCGACGTTATTCACATGGGGACGTTTGCCTTTCTTGTAGACTGCAACCAGCTCATGCTGCGATCGATAGAGTGAGCCCATACCCGCATTAGTTTTCGACCAGACGCACAGGTTAAGCCAATCATCGTAGACAGCCTCACCGACGCTCAAGAGTTCAGGAAGATGCCGCCAATCCATGAAGACATAGTGAAGGGACCCGTCGCGACTGGCCTTTGCCATCGCATCAAGCGACGAGGTCAGAAACCGCCTAAAATCGGTCGCACTGAGTTCGCCGGACCCTTGCACGAACTCTCTATGCGCAGTGTGGCCGTGTCCAGATACATGCCCATTAATCTTCACGTTATAGGGCGGATCTGTCACTACCAGCCGGGCCTTTGCTCGACCCAATAGCTCATGGTAGCTCGCTGGGTTCAAAGCATCCCCACATAAGAGGCGATGCTGGCCCAGCTGCCATAGGTCTCCAAGTTGGCAGACTGAAGGGCCTATAGCTGGCAGGTCAGCACACTCATCTTGGACTGGATTAGCCCCGGCATCGATAATGAGTTCCACCTCGCGCATTTCAAAGCCGGTCAGGGTCACTTCAAAGTCGAGCGCGACAAGCTCACCTAGTTCTATTGATAGTAACTCGCGGTCCCACCCAGCCTTCTCGGCCAAGCGGTTGTCGGCGATGACATAAGTCCGTTTTTGGTCTTCCGTCAGCCAATCAACGCAAAGCGTTGGAACCTCAGCCAGTCCAAGCATGCGCGCTGCTGCTAATCGGCCGTGCCCAGCAATAACCTCGCCGGAGGCGTCAACGAGCACGGGGTTTGTAAACCCAAAATTAGAAATGCTGTCCGCTAGCTGGCGAAGCTGTTTCTTCGAATGGGTGCGCGCATTACGAAGTGCCGGGCGTAGAGCTGTGACGGGAGAGAGTTTAGCTTGAGGAAGGCGCACCTGCGCCTGACGCAATGATGATGACATGGCAAATCGCCTTTTCGAACAGAGGAATATGAGAGTTCCGAACTGCGCTACGACGTCCTCTGGACGCGCCCGGCCGAACCGGACTGTCGTTGCTCACATCTCGCTCGAGGCACAGCCTCTCATCGGAAAGCTCAGCCTTCCTGTGTTCGTCGGAGCGGCCCCCGAATGAAGGGCACAGCCCCCGATCCCAATCCAGCTCAGCTGAGAAAAGAACCATTCTCTCTCTAGAGAACATCAACAGTAATACATGATGGAGATAGTCAGTTCAATCGAGTTCAAGCGCTGATTTCCTCTTGACTTTATTTCATATGCGCAAGGAGCGCGTCGGAATCCCTGTTATTTGAGAAAAAGTTCCCTGTTTTGTGATCAGAAAAAATTTTTCTGCCTGGAATCTCTCCGATTTCTTTTGGCCAATCGGTCATTGGCACAGAAATTGATTTTTCAAATGCCTGCAAATTCCCGCAAAACAGGGAAATCTGCGGAGACTAGTTCGCTGGGGACTGCGTCGCGCACCATTTAGTCCGGGGTCCTCTCCCAGACACACAAAACCCGCGGGACGCTGGGCTGAAACGCCCAAATGTCCGGCGGGTTTTTTGCATCTTGGCGCCCCTGGACGGCCGCCTCTATCGGGCGGGCACAGGCTTAGCGCCGGACAGTCTCAAACAAATCAATGAGTTCGCTAAATTTCACGCGCTGCTCCTCGGCATCGCCAGAGGCAATGGCCTCGCGCACGCAACACGCGGCATGGCTTTTTAAAACCGCGCTTTCAACTTTGGCCAGCGCGGCGCGCACAGCCTGAATTTGATGCAGAATATCGATGCAATAGCGATCATCCGCCACCATCTGCGCAACGCCGCGCACCTGGCCTTCAATGCGGCGCAATCGATTCACTGTGGATGCCTTGTCCTTTGGCATAAGCCTGCCCTCTTGAAATACCCATAGGGGGTATCTTATCTAGACGCACGCAACTAGGATGCAAGCCATGCGTGACAGCATAAGACTTTCGCGGCGGTCCTTGGTGAAAGGACTGGGCCTTGGCGCTGCTTGTGCGGCGACACCCGCTTGGGCGCGCGGCCATAATATGAAGCGCCATAGCGGCACCCCCATTCGCTTGGGCTTTGATGAAGTGCGCGGCACAAATATTGATCTGGCCGTAGGGGCGGGGGAGCGGATTGTGCAGGGCCGCCGGGGACATGGTGTTGCCGTCAACGGCACAGTGCCCGGGCCGCTGATCCGGCTGCGTGAAGGCCAGTCTGTTCAGCTGAACGTCACCAACCATTTGGATGAAGACACCTCAATCCACTGGCATGGGCTGTTGGTGCCGTTTCAATATGATGGCGTACCGGGCGTGAGCTTTCCGGGCATCAAGCCGCACGAAACATTCCGCTATGAATTCCCCATTCGCCAGTCAGGCACCTATTGGTATCACAGCCATTCAGGGATGCAGGAACAATCGGGCCATTATGGGCCGCTGATCATTGATCCCGCAGGCCCTGAGCCCGTGGCCTATGACCGCGACTATATTCTTTTGTTAAGTGAATTTACCCCGCTGCATCCGCATTTCATTATGAGCCGGTTGCGCACCGGCGAAGGCTATTTCAGCCGACAATTGTCGAGCTGGACAGACGGCTATCCAATGACCGGAGCCGAACGGCGCATGTGGGCACAGATGCGCATGATGGCAACTGACATCGCCGATGTCAGCGCGCCCACCTATACCTATCTCGCCAATGGACGCGGCCCGAAAGAGGGGCTGGAATATCTGTTCCGCACGGGGGAGCGCATTCGCCTGCGGATCATCAATGGCTCGGCCATGACCTTCTTCAACATCCGCATCCCCGGCCTTCCAATGACGGTGATCGCAGCGGATGGCCAGAATGTGCATCCCGTGGACGTTGATGAATTGCAGATAGCGACCGCCGAAACCTATGACGTGCTGATTGAGCCGGGCCGGGCTGAGGCTTATGCGATTGTGTGCGAATCCATGGATCGATCGGGCATGGCGCTGGCGATGTTGGCCAGCCAGCCGGGGGCGCGCGCCGAAGTGCCTGCTTTGCGCGACCCGCCTTTGCTGACCATGGCCGATATGGGGATGAACCATGGCGATGCGGGCCATGGAGGGCATAAGGGCGGTGGGGCGCACAGCATGAAGGGCATGAGCATGCGCGACACGGCCTTGCTGCCCCCCGATGTTAAAATTGGCCCGGGGCTGGACATGGTGTCGATGGCGCCCATCGATAAAACCGGCGATCCGGGTCTGGGCCAGCGCGATGTGCCGCACCGTGTGCTTACCTATCGCATGTTGCGCGCGCTGGAACCGAATACGGATAGCCGCGAACCGTCACGCCTGTTGGAACTGCACCTCACGGGCAATATGGAACGCTATATGTGGTCCTTCGATGGCAAGATGTACCACGCCGTAGACGATGCGCCGATCCGCTTTGCGTGGAATGAACGTGTCCGCGTAAAGCTGGTCAATAATACGATGATGGCCCATCCCATTCATTTGCACGGGATGTTTTTTGAAGTCGTTAATGGCCAGCCGCCCGCGCAGCAGCCCCGCAAAAATGTGCTGGTGGTTCAGCCGGGGGCGAGTGCAACTTTTGACCTGACGGCCAATGAGCCGGGGGATTGGTCGTTCCATTGCCATCTGCTCTACCATATGCACGCGGGGATGATGCAGGTGGTGACTGTGGCTGGACCGGGAGAGAAATGATGGTCCGCCACGCTGACCTGTGCGCCGCGGCGCTGGGCGCTCTGATGCTCACCACGCCGGGCCGTGCGCAACACACGCCCCATGCCGG
>JBEDNE010000129.1:0-19164 GCA_041170745.1 Pseudomonadota bacterium | reverse complement strand
GTCGAGAGCATCCGGCGTGATTTCTGCTGGCCAATCGCGCGCAATGTTTTGGGAAATAACGTCAATCTTTGCCTCAGTGAGCAAAAATCGGGGGTCAATATGGGCCGGATCACACACCACTCGCAGGCGCAAACAGGCCGGGCCGCCGCCATTTGCCATGGATTGGCGAACATCCACGGGTATAAGCCGGCGGATTGTTCCATTGCCCGCGATCAGTTCGTTCAGCCATGCCCAAACACGAACATTTTCTTGCGCCTCGCTGGGCAGGATCAGCGCCATGCCGCCTTCGGGCAAGGTCACCAATTGGGCGTTAAAAAGATAGGACTGAATGGCATCGGCAAGGCTGATGCGCGCGGCAGGCACTTCGATAATCTCAACTTGGGGAAGCGCTGTCTTTAGCGCTGCGTAGAATTGATCTTTCTCGGCAAAGGCCTGCTCATGGCAAAACAGGACATGTTCATTGGCCACAGCCACCACGTCATTATGGAATGCCCCGGCGGCAATCGCCGCTTCTGATTGGGCGACAAACAGCGCCTGGCGCACCTGGTTCAGCCGAGCAACAGCGCGGGACGCCTCTACATGCTGACGGGCAGGGAAGGGGCCGCCCGTCACGCCATATACAAAAACTTCAATTCCGGCGGCGCCATGGTCTGCGCACAGCCGCATATGGTTGGCCGCGCCTTCATCGCCAAAAGGCGCAGGCACAGGGGCATGGATGGCAAAGCTGGGATGGGCAAAGGCAAGTTTAAGCTGTTTCAGAGTGCCGGGCCATTCATGGCTGCGATGCGGCATAGTCATCAAATTCGCCACCGTCAAATGGCATCGTCCATCGCGTGTATCTGGCGCAGGTGACACGGTGGCGGCATTGGCCGCCCACATGGCGGAGGCAGACAGTGCATTGGCCTGCAGCTTTGGCTCGGCTGTGTCCATGCTGGTTCCCAAAGCGGCAAGCCAGCCCAGATTTGGTCGATCATGCGGCAGAAAAAGCCCTTGGGTCAGGCCAAGATTTAAATTGGCGCGCATCTTATCTAGCCCCTGCAGTGCGGCAGCACGGGGAGAAGAGACGCCGCCCGCATTTTTGGCTGAGGCCAAATTGCCAAGGCTAAGGCCAGCATAATTATGGCTGGGGCCAATTAATCCATCAAAATTGATTTCAACCAACATGGCTTACCACCGGCCCACATGCGTGATGACATCTCCTGCGTCCACGCCAAGAAGGGTTGCGCTGGCGTGATCAATGGCAAGGCCATCATCTTCTGCAACCACCCAGCCATAAGTGGTGCGAAAGCCAGCCAATTGCCCGTGCGCCACAAGCCTCTTTTCAGCATGGGGATTCGTGGCGAGATTTGGGTCAACGCGCCGGATTGCGCCATCCTGCGCCTCGCGCACGCTGCGAATTTGGTCGGTCCGCGCGGTCATTGTGGGGCCGCCATCGAAAATGTCGATGTAATTCTCCCACGCAAAGCCTTCTAATTCCAGCATCCGCATCGCGGCGCGGCCTGTGGGGTGGGGAATGCCAATCACCGCACGGGCGGTTTCGGGCAGCATTGCCGTGTAAACTGGGTGTTTGGGCATCAAATCCGCAATGAACTGATTGCCATGCACGGCGTTAAACTCATCTGCCTGTTGAAAATTCATGCCAAAAAAGCGGCCTGCAACGCCATCCCAAAAGGGAGAACCGCCGGCTTCATCAATCACGCCGCGCAATTCAGCCAAGGTTTTGTCAGCAAAGCGCGCCCGATGGTTGCGAATGAAGAGGTAGCGGCTTCGGGCGATAAGCAAGCCCAGCCCTCCGGCGCGTTCGCCCTGGTGCAAATAGAGGCCGCCCACTTCAGTTGACCCTTCCAAATCAGTCGTCAGGCTCAACATTTCGGCGCGAAAGGTGCGTTCCAATTCCACGCTATGTTGGGTCAGCATCCCCATGCGATAGCTGTAAAAGGGCCATTTCTGCCCTACTTGGGAAAAGATTTGGCAGGTGCCGCGAACATCGCCAGTCTCTTGATTTTCCAGCACGAATACAAAGAGATCATCGGCAATTTTTTCATCCGTCCGGCCAAAGGCATTGGCCGCGCGCTCAAGTTTTGCGGATAAGGATTTGCGATCTGGCGGTAAATTGGTGAAGCCGCCGCCCGTGCTTTTGGCCATTTCATACAGGGCTTGAAGGTCACTGGCCCGTGCGGCCCGCAAAATATGGCTCATAATCCACCTTTTTCAGCCAAACGCAGAAAAGTTAAGGCTGAAAGCCGGGCGCGTTCTGCAAGGCTATCCACAATCAAAAACTCTTCATCGGAATGAATTGCCCCGCCGCATGGCCCCATTGTATCCACCACGGGGATGCCGCAGGCTGCAATATTATTGCCATCACATACACCGCCTGTGGCTTTCCACGCCATAGGCAGACCAAGATCTTCCCCGCAATGACGGACCAAATGGTAAAGCCGTTCCGCCCGTTCATCGAGGGGCTTGGGCGGGCGATTAAAGCCGCCATGGATATGCGCATGGACATCATGCTCAACCGATATCGCTTGGATTAAGGCCTGCATATCGGCCATTGCGGCAGCCAGTGCCTCAGGCGTGTCAGGCCGCATATTGACGCGTAAAATCGCCAAATCCGGCACAATATTATTGGGGCCGCCGCCGTCAATGCGGGCTGGGTTCACCTTTAGGCTGGGGCAGCGCAAGGCGGCCAATCGCAAGGCAAGGTCCGCCGCCGCCAGCACAGCATTGCGCCCCTCGTGCGGGTTGCGGCCTGCATGGGCCGCTTTGCCGTGGATGGTGATGGAAAAATTACCGCTGCCCGGCCGTGCGCCGGCCAGCGTGCCATCGGGCAGGGCTGGTTCATAGGTGAAGGCCGCCGCTTTCCCCTTGGCAAGCTCTGATATCAGGCGAGCCGAGGCGTGGCTGCCGGTTTCCTCATCAGAATTAATCAGCACATCATAGCCCACACCTGCGGCCAAAGGGCTTGTTTCAAGGGCGTGTAGCGCCGCCAGCATCACAGCAATGCCGCCCTTCATATCCGCCGTGCCGGGCCCATTCAGGATATTGCCATCGCGCCATGTCAGCGTTTGAAAGGGATGGTCGGCTGCAAAAACGGTATCCATATGGCCCGTCAGCAAAAGGCGCAGCGATGCCTCTGGCCGCACCTGAACGTGGAGATGCTGGCCCCGCACGATATTCATTATCTGCCCGCGTGCATCCACGCTCTCAACTGGATCGGGATCAACGAGCTGCACGGACCCGGGCAAGATGGCAAAGGCATTTGCCAAAACGCCCGCCATGTCTTTCAGGCCGGCCAAATTGGTTGTCCCACTATTCATGGCCGCCCAGCGTTCCACTTGTGCTTGCATGGGGGCGCTGCTGGCGTGGTCAAGAACTGCCTGTTCGGCGGACGTCACTTTGCTCATAGCTTGGTATAGCGGCCCGGCAGGGCGAAGGCGAGGGGGCTATGTTGCCCCAGCTTGCGCCCACCAAGGTTTTGCCGCATAACAGCATGGCCCTTTTCCTCCCCAGGAAGCCGCAAAGCTGCACAATGTAACGCGAATAAAGGGTAGATCATGACGGGCTATACCGAGCGCGCCGGCCTTCAAGTGGCTGGTATTCTCGCCGATTTTGTTGAAACCAAGGCTTTGGCTGGCACCGGGCTTAGCCCAGACCAGCTGTGGACCGGCGTGGCTGACATATTGGCGCGCTTCACCCCGCGCAATCAGGCGCTTTTGGCGCAACGTGATGCCATTCAGGACCAGCTTGATCATTGGCACAAGGCCAATCCGGGCCCTATTCGCGATATGGCCGCTTATCAGGCATTTCTGCGCGAGATTGGCTATCTCGTCCCCGAACCGGCCCCTTTTCAAATTGGCACACGCAATGTGGATGAAGAAATTGCTGTAATGGCAGGGCCGCAATTGGTGGTGCCAGTGCTCAATGATCGCTTTGTTCTTAATGCGGCTAATGCCCGCTGGGGCAGCCTATATGATGCCTTTTACGGCACAGATGCCCTTGATGCAGCGCCTGCCAAGCCCGGTGGTTATGATCCGGTGCGCGGGGCCGCTGTTATAAAAGCGGCTAAGGCTTTTCTGGATGATGCGGTGCCGTTGGCCGATGGCCGCTGGGCGGATTGGACTGGCGGTGGCCTAAGCCTGGCCGACCCGGAGGTGAGCATAACGCGCCGGGGGGATGATGTTTTGTTGCGCCATAATGGCCTTGGCATTGAGATTCTGGTTGATCGCACGCACCCCATTGGCCGCGATGATCCGGCAGGGATCAAGGATGTGGTTCTGGAATCGGCGCTGACCGCAATTGTGGATTTGGAAGATTCAGTTGCCGCAGTAGATGCGCAAGACAAGGTCGCGGCCTATACCAATTGGCTCGGCCTCATGCGGGGGGATCTGGTCGCCAGCTTTGAAAAAGGCGGGCGGACATTAACGCGGGCGCTGGAGCCAGACCGGGAGTGGGGCGACAACCTTCTGCATGGCCGCAGCCTCTTATTCGTGCGTAATGTTGGGCATTTAATGACCAACCCGGCCATCTTGCTGCCAGATGGTGCTGAAGCGCCCGAAGGCATTTTAGATGCCGTTTTCACCTCATTGTGCGGGCTACATGATCTGCGGGGGCTGGGCCAGTTCCGCAACAGCCGCACGGGCAGCATCTACATTGTGAAGCCCAAACAACATGGGCCAGACGAATGCGCCTTTACCAATGATCTGTTTGATGCCGTGGAAGATGTGCTGGGTCTGGCGCGCCATACCATCAAGGTCGGCGTCATGGATGAGGAGCGTCGCACCTCCGCCAATTTGGCAGCCTGCATCCACGCCGTGAAAGACCGGATTGTGTTCATCAACACAGGCTTTTTGGATCGCACGGGCGATGAAATGCACAGCGCAATGCAGGCGGGGCCAATGATCCGTAAGGCGGCGATGAAATCGAGCGATTGGATTCAGGCTTATGAAGCGCGCAATGTGCAAATTGGGTTGGCCTGTGGCCTGTCGGGCAAGGCGCAGATTGGTAAGGGCATGTGGGCCGCGCCTGACATGATGCGCGATATGCTCGATCAGAAGATCGGTCATCCCAAATCTGGCGCCAACACGGCCTGGGTGCCATCGCCCACGGCCGCAACGCTCCACGCCACCCATTATCACCGAGTTGATGTCTTTGCTCGCCAACGCGAATTGGCAGCACAGCCAACGCCGGGGCTCGACGCGCTGCTCCGCATTCCTGTGGCAGAACCCGGCCATAATTGGTCGGCTGAGGAGGTGCAGGCCGAGCTTGAGAATAATGCACAAGGCATATTGGGCTATGTGGTGCGCTGGATTGATCAGGGTATTGGCTGTTCCAAGGTGCCGGACATTCACGACATTGGTTTGATGGAAGACCGCGCGACTTTGCGCATTTCATCGCAACATATTGCCAATTGGCTATTGCATGGCGTGTGCACGCCCATCCAAGTCGATACCGCCCTGATCAAGATGGCAGCCAAGGTAGATGCCCAAAATGCCGATGATCCTGTGTATGAGCAGCTGACGCGAGGCAGCATTGCCTTTCAAGCGGCACGTGCCTTGGTGTTTGAGGGTGTGGCCCAGCCCAATGGCTATACAGAGCCCTTGCTTCACCGCTTCCGTCAGGCAAAAAAGGCGTCCTGATAACGCGTTACAAGGGGCAGAGGACACATGACGTACACATTATGGGGCGCTGCCCATTCGCTCTACTCGGGCAAGATGCGGTCCTATCTGATCAAAAAGGGCCTGCCCTATCAGGAGCGCTACCCCTCTGACCCTGATTTTGGGGCGCGGATTTTGCCTGTTGTCGGGCATTTTGTGGTCCCCGTTGTGGAAACCCCGGCGGGTGACATTTTGCAAGATAGTGGCGACATCATTGAGTATCTCGAGGCGCGCCATGCCGCGCCCGTTCTGGATCCTGTGACGCCGGTCCAACGACTTGTCTCTACGCTGTTTGATGGGGTGGGGTCAGAATATTTCATGCCACTCGCCATGCATTATCGCTGGACCTACCGGGCGGATCAGGAAGGGTTTTTGCAAGCAGAATTTGGCCGCGCGGCCATAGCTGGGCAAAGCCGGGCAGATCGTCGGGAAATGGCCGGAAACTTGATGAATTTCTTTGCCAGCTTCTTGCCCAATCTTGGCGTGTTTCCAGAAACGGCACCGGCGCTAGAGACAGCCTATATGGATTGGCTTGATGCGCTGGATGAGCATTTTCAGCATCACCCCTATCTGCTCGGCGGGCGTCCCTGCCGCGGCGATTTTGGGATGATGGCCTCCTTTTACGCGCATTTGGGCCGCGACCCTGTGCCGGCCGAGCTGATGAAGAAAAAGGCGCCCAATCTGTACCGCTGGACTGAGCGGATGAACCTAGCCGTGATCGAGGATGGCGAATATCCGGGCTATGGCACGGATTACATGGCAGACGACGCCATTCCTGAAACGCTGGAAGCCGTTCTAAAGCTTGTCTTCCGGGATTGGACACCGGGTTTGGCCGCCGACATTGCCATTTTTAACGCATGGGCCAAGGATCATCAGTCAGGCGACGTGGTGTCCGAAGATGGGGAACGCCGGGTGCATCCTTCTTTAGGCCAAGTGTCTTACCCCTTTCATGGGGTTGACATGAAGCGCGGCAGCGCGCCCCACGCAGTATGGATGTTCGCAGCAGCGCAGGCCCAAGCCAAAGCGATGTCGGCCGAGGCGTCGGCACGTTTTAACGCGTTATTAGAGCGCACGGGCGGGCGCCAGATGTTCAGCCTGACCATCGATAAGGCGATGGCGCGTGCCAATAATGTTCTGGTGCTTGCCTAAGCCCCATCTTCTGGGGCAAGCGCGGACCCATGTTGACCGTTGCCGCTCTATATTGCTTCGCCCCTTTTGATGATCCCGCAGCCCTGCAGGGACCGCTGAAGGACCAGTGCCTTGCCGCGGGCATTCGCGGCACATTGTTACTCGCCCGAGAAGGCGTTAACGGCACAATAGCGGGCTCTGAGGCCGGAATTGCAGACATTCTAACGGCCCTGCGTGCGCTTCCTGGGTGCGCAGATCTGGATGTCAAATACTCCACCGCAGATGCGTGGCCATTTCAGCGGATGAAAGTGCGGTTGAAGAGAGAAATTGTCACCCTCGGTGTGCCCGAGGTTGATCCGGCGCGCGATGTGGGGACCTATGTTCAGCCCGAAGATTGGAATGCATTGATCAGCGATCCCGAGACCATCGTCATTGATACGCGCAATGACTATGAGGTTGCGATTGGCAGCTTTCGGGGCGCTCTGGACCCCAAGACCAAGAGCTTTGGCGAATTTCCTCAATGGTTTGAAGAAAATAAGGACAGGCTAGCGGCCGCGCCCAAAATCGCTATGTTCTGCACAGGCGGCATACGTTGCGAAAAGTCGACGGCTTTTCTGCGCCAACAGGGGTTAAGCAATGTCTTCCATCTGAAAGGTGGAATCCTGAATTATCTTGAAAAGGTGCCAGAAAGCGACAGCCTATGGGATGGCGCATGCTTTGTCTTTGATGGGCGCGTCAGCCTGACGCACGGCCTTGAAGAAGGCGGTCATGAGATTTGCGCAACCTGCACCTGGCCCGTCAAGGCAGGCGAAGCCTGCCCGCATTGCGGCTAAAGCCGCGCTTCGCCCCATTCAATCCAGCCAAAGGGGCGCGGGGTTTTGGGCATATAGGATTTGTCCACATGGGCGATTTGAAAGCCCGCCTGCGCATAGCTGCCGGAAATTGGGCGCGTCAGGTGGCAATTGCCGCCAATCCGCTTCCACACGGGCTCAATGCGGCGCTGCCATTTTTGAACGTCGGCATCCGGCGCACGGCCATGTTCTAAAAACAGCACTTTTCCGCCCGGCTTCAGCACGCGGCGCATTTCCGACAAAACTTGTTTGGGATCATGGACCGAACACAGCGTGAAGGTGACCAAAACTGTATCAAAGCGCGCATCGGCAAAAGGCATAGCTTCGCCAATGCCAGCATGAATGTCAGCGACCATGCCTGTCTCGTGCATCATGGCGCGGGTTTGATCGAGCAGTCCCGGGGAAGGGTCCAGCCCGGTGAGGCTTTTGACTTTAAGGCGGTCGTAAAACCCCAAGTTAATGCCGCCGCCACAGCCCAATTCGAGCACATCACCCTCCGCCTGCGGCACAACACGGCTACGGGCCTTCATGATCTGTGGTTGCGCGCAGCAACAGCCAATCAGACGCGGCACCATGTGCCGCTCCCACCAATTCATGCGGACGGGCTTAGAGGTGGTCGGCGAATTCTTGGAGGACATTGGCATATAATTCCCGCTTAAAGGGCACGATGAGATCGACCAACTCGCTCGGATGTGCCCAGCGCCAGGCGCGAAATTCTGGATGCTCCGTTTCGATATTTATATCGGCGTCGCACCCCAAAAAGGCCATCAAAAACCAGTGCTGGCTTTGGCCGCGATATTTGCCGCCCCAAATTTTACCGATCATATTGTCTGGCAAATCATACAGATGCTCGCCCGCCGACCGGGCAACCAGATCGACATGATGCGGAACGATACCTGCCTCTTCCCCCAATTCGCGAATGGCAGCGTCCAGCGGGTCTTCCCCCGGATCAACGCCGCCTTGCGGCATCTGCCACGCCTCGCTGGAGCTATCGAGCCGTTGGCCGACAAAGATCATCCCGTCTGCATTGCGCAGCATGATCCCGGCACAGGGGCGGTAGGGAAGATGGGCGTAAGGATCGCTCATTGGGGTAGGCTCGCCAAAACTGTCTTCAATGCCGAAAGGCCATTTGTGATGTCAGTCTGGGCCGAAGGCAGGGCTTTACGCAAGCAGATAAAACCGTGGATCGTGCCACGGGCCTCAAGATAGGTCGTGTCCACGCCCGCCTCAATCAACCGTGCGGCATAAGCGCGGCCTTGATCTCGCAGCGGATCAAGCCCGGCAGTTATAACAACTGCGGGTGGCATCCCGGTCAGGTCGTGATGCAAAGGCGTCGCACGCCAACTGCTGCCGTCACTGGCATAACGCGACATGAAAAAGTCCATTGTATCTTCGGTCAACAAATAGCCGTGCTTAAAGGCCGCATAGCTTGGCCATGCAGCATGGTCTGCAACTGCAGGGTAAATTGCATATTGCGCCACCACAGGCTTGGCAGCCGGCGTGTCGCGCAGCGCCATCGCCGTCACCACAGTCAAATTGCCGCCCGCACTGTCCCCTGACAAGACAAGGCCCGTGCACGGGATGTTTTGCGCAATCCAGCGCGTCGCGGCCTCGCAATCTTCAGGGGCAGCAGGAAAGGGCGCTTCGGGAGCCAGGCGATAATCGATTGAGATAACGGGCATATCCAGTTGCCGGGCAGCTTCTGCGCAATAAGGCTCATGCGTGTCGATCGTGCCGACAACAAAACCGCCGCCATGGTAAAACACCATGACAAGGCCAGCCGCGCGATCGGCCCGCGCATCATAGAGCCGCGCGGGGATTGGGCCGGCGGGGCCGGGGATTTCCAAATCCCTGATCACAGCCAAGGGGCCCGTTTCAGCATCAGCCACATGGCGCATGGCCATCATCATCGCGCGCGCATCAGCAAGCGGAACTTCATGCATCTTGGGCCCATTTTGGGCGTTTAGATATTGAAGAAAGGCCGCCACATCGGGGCGGACAAAGGGCTCAGTCATCCACTCTCTGCTCATTTTTAAATTGGTTTCTTTGCTTATCCTTCCGCTGGTTGCACGTCTATGGGCAAAGCCATGCTGCGTCAGGCAACAGTTTTCCTATTTTGGTTTCCTGAAAATGGCGGCATAGAGCGCGCTTGAACAGCAAGACTGTAGGATCAAACACATGGCAACAGCCGCGCCTTTAGACGCATCATCCACGCCCCATGCCGTAGAGACAAGCGAAGCCGTTGTCGTGCGCTTCGCCGGCGACTCAGGCGATGGCATGCAGTTGACTGGGGGGCAGTTCACGCTGTCGTCCGCGCTTGCAGGCAATGATTTTGCAACATTCCCGGATTTTCCGGCTGAAATTCGGGCGCCACAGGGCACGTTATTTGGGGTTTCGGCGTTCCAGATCAATTTTGGCGCAACCGAGGTTGATACCGCGGGTGACGCTCCGGATGTTTTGGTGGCCATGAACCCGGCTGCCTTGAAAACCAATGTTGGGGATTTGAAGCCGGGCGGTTTGATTATTGCCGATAGTGGGGAGTTTTCAGCCCGCAACCTTGCCAAGGCCGAATATGATGCCAATCCGCTGGAAGATGGTTCGCTGGGCAAATGGCAGCTGATTGCCTTTAACATCTCGCAATTGACGCTGGATGCCGTGAAGCCTTTTGGGCTGGGCAATAAAGAGGCGCTGCGCTGCAAGAATATGTGGACGCTGGGCCTTGCCCTGTGGATGTTTGATCGCGATCGTCAGCCGATCATTGACTGGCTGAATGACAAATTCGCTAAGAACAAGACATTGGCCGATGCCAATATCGCGGCGCTCAATGCCGGCCATAGCTATGGCGAAACGGCAGAAATTGGCCAGCCGGGCACAGTTGCCATCCCCCAGCGTCACGTAAACGCGGCGCCTGCCGAGCCGGGCCTGTATCGCACCATCAGCGGCGCAGATGCGGCGGCTTATGGTTTGGTCGCAGGCTGCCAATTGGCAGGTGTGCCGATGTTCTTTGGCGGCTATCCCATCACGCCGGCTTCTTCCATTCTCCACGCGCTGTCGCGGTTGAAGGAATATGGCGTCACGACATTTCAGGCCGAGGATGAAATTGCCGCCATCGCCTCCGCCATTGGCGCCTCTTATGCCGGGCAATTGGGGGTTACCTCGTCGTCCGGCCCCGGCATTGCGCTGAAGACTGAGGCCATTGGATTGGCGATCATGACCGAGCTGCCGCTTGTCATCGTCAATTCACAGCGTGGCGGCCCATCGACAGGCTTGCCGACCAAGACGGAACAGTCTGATCTCTATCAAGCTGTCTATGGCCGCAATGGGGATGCGCCGATGCCGGTATTGGCCGCGCGCTCTCCGTCAGACGTTTTTGATTGTGCGATTGAGGCCGTGCGGATTGCCACCCAGTTTATGACACCGGTCATGCTATTGACCGATGGCTATATCGCCAACGCGGCAGAGCCTTGGAAGGTGCCGGATATGTCAGGCTATAAGCCTTTTCCGGTGAGCTATTTGGACCAAGTCCCCGAAGGCGGATTTAAGCCCTATAGCCGTGACATTAAGCTTGCCCGGCCTTGGGTAAAGCCCGGCACGCCGGGCCTGCTCCACCGCATTGGCGGCATCGAAAAGCAGGTCGATACCGGGCATATCAACTATGCGCCGGCAAACCACCAGGCGATGACGGATCTGCGCAAGGCCAAGGTGGATGGCATTGCAGACCATATCCCTGATCAAGAGGTGACGCTGGGCGACACAAGCGGCAAGCTGGCCGTGGTCGGCTGGGGCTCAACCTTTGGCCCCGTGCATCAGGCCGTCCGTCGTGCGCGCGCCAAGGGTTTGGATGTCAGCCATATCCATATCCGCCATATCTGGCCGATGCCCAAGAATTTGGGGGAATTGCTGAAAAGCTATGACCGGGTGATTGTGCCGGAAATGAACACCGGCCAGTTAAAGACAGTGCTGCGCGATCAATATTTGATTGATGCCCAGCCTGTGAACAAAGTGTCTGGTCAGCCATTCCGTATCGCAGAAATTGAAGCTGCCATTGAGGGAGCACTCGCATGAACGACATGACCCCCGTAAAAACCAGCCCCAAGGATTGGGAAACCGATCAGGAAGTCCGCTGGTGCCCTGGATGTGGTGACTATGCCATTTTAAAGGCGGTGCAGCGCACCATGCCAGAAATTGGCGCAACGCCCGAGAAAACGGTCTTTGTTTCCGGCATTGGCTGCTCGTCGCGCTTCCCTTATTATATGGAAACCTATGGTTTTCACACCATCCATGGCCGTGCACCTGCAGTCGCAACGGGCGTAAAACTCGCCAATCCCGAACTGGATGTCTGGATTATCACGGGTGATGGCGATGCCCTGTCCATTGGGGGCAACCACACGATGCATTTGCTGCGCCGCAATCTCGATTGTCAGGTGCTGCTGTTCAACAATGAAATTTACGGCCTAACCAAGGGCCAATATTCGCCCACCAGCCGCGAAGGGACACGCTCTCCTTCGACACCATTCGGCTCAGTCGATCATCCGGCACGGCCGTGCGCTTTTGCGCTGGGGGCAGGTGCCCGCTTTGTGGCTCGGGCATATGATGTGTCAAAGCAGTTGGTCGATGTGCTGAAGGCAGCACACGGCCATAAGGGCGCTGCCTTTGTGGAAATCTTCCAGAACTGCATCGTCTATAATGCCGATGTGTTTGCGGGCTTTACGGAAAAGGCGAACCAGAACCATCAGCTTTGGGTTGAACATGGCAAGCCAATGCTGTTTGCCGGTGGCACCAAGGGCATTGCGATGGACACGCAAGCGCTGACGCTCAAAGTGGTCGATGTCGTCGATGGTGATTGGCAGTCGGCAGGCGTCATCGTGCATGATGTGACCAATCGTGCGGTCGCCCATATGCTGGTGGAAATGCCCTTTGGGCCATTCCCCATGGCGCTTGGCATTCTCTATGATGATCCCATGCCGACATTTGACGAAGCAGTCATTGCGCAGAATGAAGCGGCCTCAGCTGGCAAAAAGCCGGATCTGCAATCGCTGATTTCAAAGGGCCAGACTTGGGTCGTTGATTAAGGCGCTGCAGGGGCAGTGGCTTTAGGTGGGTATTGCAGGCCAAGGCTTGGCCTGTAATCCGCTGGCTATGACCAAATCCATCCTCTGGTTCCGGCAGGACTTGCGCCTTTTTGATCAGCCCGCACTGGCTGCCTCCGTGGCGCAAGGCCCAGTCCTTGCGGTTTATATTCTGGATGAAGAGACGCCGGGGCTTCGGCCAATGGGCGGTGCGTCCCGCTGGTGGTTGCATCATTCGCTCAACAGCCTGCGCCAATCATTGCGCGAAAAGGGCGGGGATCTGGTATTGCGCCGCGGTCGGTCCGCAACAGTGCTCCATGCTCTCATGGCGGAGACTGGGGCTGAAACCATCCACGCGCTGCATCATTATGAACCCGGTTGGAAGCAAGCGGAAGAAGATGTCGCCGCAATCGCCAATCTGGTTCTCCATCACAGCAACCAGCTTGCACCGCCAGAGAGCGTGCTGACCGGCTCTGGCGGGCGATATCGCGTGTTCACGCCTTGGTGGCGGCAATTGCTGTCGATGATGCCACCGCCGCGCCCCACGCCCGCGCCAGAGGCAATAGCATCGATTTCGGGCGTGGCCTCAGATCAGCTGGAGGATTGGGCTTTGCTGCCCACTAAGCCCAATTGGGCCAGTGGATTTTCGGTCTGGACGCCGGGGGAAGCGGGGGCAGGGGCCGCCTTGCGGGCGTTTCTACCCAATGTCACTTATTATGATGATCGGCGGAACTTGCCGTCCATCACGGGCACGTCGCGCTTGTCACCCCATTTGCATTTTGGGGAGATCAGCCCGGCAACAGTCTGGCATCTCGCCTCGAAAGAGGCCGGCGCAAAGGCAGAGCCGTTTTTGCGCGAAGTGGGCTGGCGTGATTATGCCACCAATTTGCTTGATCAATTCCCCGACTACCCGGAACGCAATGGCCGCCCAGCCTTTGATGCGCTGGTCTGGCGCTCGGGCCCAGAGGCGGACGCTGACTTTAAGGCGTGGACACAGGGGCGCACTGGCTACCCCATTGTTGATGCGGGAATGCGCGAGCTGTGGGCCACTGGCTGGATGCACAACCGTGTACGGATGATTGCCGCCTCCTTCCTTATCAAGCATTTGCTGATTGATTGGCGGCGCGGCGAAGCGTGGTTTTGGGACACGCTGGTTGATGCCGATGCCCCCGCCAATGCGTCAAACTGGCAATGGGTGGCAGGCACAGGCGTAGATGCGCCCATTTTCTCGCGGATCATGGCGCCCCTGTCGCAATCTGAAAAATTTGATGCGACGGGCTATATCAAAACATGGGTGCCAGAATTGGCGGGTCTTTCTTCTCCCTATATCCATGATCCAGATGAATTTGGCGTGCGCCCGCGCGACTATCCGCGCAAAATCATTGGGCATAAAGCGGCCCGTGAGCGTGCCTTGGCGGCACAAGCCGCGAGCCGAGAAAAATAGGGCATTGATCTTAGCTGGCTTTGTCTGGTCTATTACGTCGCGGTGATACCACCCAAGTTAAGGAAGAGGAATGAGGATGCGCGCTTGGATGATCGGGGCTTCGGCCTTGGTTTTGGCTGGTGGAGTTTTCGTTCTGCCTGCCGCTGCCCAAAATGCCGCTCCTTTGCCAAAGGATCTCGATGTGCTTTTTTGGACTCAGGACCAGCGCGACGCTGCTTTTCGCGCCACAGAAACTCTGACCAAGGTGAACAGCATTCCCGCTGGTGGTGCCGTGCATCCGCTGGGCCAAGGCACGCCGCTGAAGGTGAATATGGATATGGATGCCTATATGGCGCATCAGCGCAATGCAGGCCTTATCATCCTTCAAGATGGCAAAATTCGCTTCGAAAAATATGCCCTTGGCTATGGCCCTGAAGGGCGCTGGACCAGCTTCTCTGTCGCCAAATCGTTGACATCCACGCTGGTTGGTGCAGCGGTGAAAGACGGCTATATCAAAAGCCTTGATGATAAAGTGTCGGCCTATATCCCGGGCTTGCGTGGCTCATCCTATGATGACGTTTCAGTGCGGCAGTTGCTCACAATGACGTCGGGCGTGAAGTGGAATGAAGATTATACCGATCGCAAGTCTGATGTAGCGCTGTTTGATCGGCACCAGGCAGATCCGGGTGAAGATATTACCGTCAGCTATATGAAGCGCCTGCCGCGCGAAGCCCCGGCGGGCAGCAAATGGGTCTATAAAACCGGTGAAACCAATTTGATTGGCGTACTGGTCTCGAGCGCCACGGGTAAAACACTCTCGTCCTATTTGTCAGAAAAAATCTGGAAGCCCTTTGGCATGGAGGGCGAGGCGATTTGGATGCTCGGTCGCACGGGCCATGAAATTGCGGGATGCTGTATTTCAGCGCGCCTGCGCGATTATGCGCGCTTTGGGATGTTCATTCTGGGCGGTGGCAAAGCGGGCGGCAAAGATGTTTTGCCCGCCAATTGGTTGCCACAAGCGACGATGAAGCAAGCTGAAATTGATCAGCCGGGCCGTGGCTATGGTTTTCAATGGTGGACCAATGATGATGGCAGCTTTTCCGCTCAGGGCATTTTTGGGCAGGGCATTTTCATTGATCCCAAGCGCAAGCTGGTGATTGCCTCCAATGGCAATTGGCCCACTGCGACTGATCCCGAAGGCGTCGGCAAAGCGCGTGAGGACTTTTATCGCGCGGTGCAAGCTGCTGTGGATGCCGAGGCCGCGCATCACGGCCACCCGTAATCCTATGACGTCAAAGGGGCAGGGGCGCCGCGTTCAGCGACTGGCCTCTACGCGCTCCCGATGGCCAGTGTCATAGCCTTGGGCCAACAACTCAGCGACACGATCGCCGACCACCTTGGGTGACTTTAACGTGGCAGGGTCTTCCCCCGGATAGGCTTTGGCCCGCATCTTGGTGGCTGTGGCCCCCGGATCAATAATCGCAACTTTGATGCGGCCAACGTTGCGCGTTTCTTCGGCATAAGCGCCCAGCATGACTTCAAACGCCGCTTTTGATGCACCATAAACGCCCCAAAAGGCGCGGGGGCTGGTTGCAACGCTGGATGTAATCCCCACCAGCCGGGGCGCATCGCTTTTGCGGAGCAGGGGGTCAAATGCGGCAATCATGGCCTGTTGCGCACTAACGTTTAGTGTAAACACGTCGGCAAATTCGCGCGCATCAGCATGGTTCAGCGGTGTCAGCGTGCCCAGTGTTGCCGCATTCAAAACCAGAATATCCAGCTTGCCCCAACGCTCTGCAACGGCCCCGGCCAAGCGGCCAATGCTATCGGCATCTTTCATATCCATGGGGGCAATAGTCGCACTGCCGCCAGCTTGGTGAATACGCTCTTCCAACGCTTCCAAATCATTGGTTTCGCGCGCTGTAATCAGAACATGGGCGCCTTTGGCGGCGAGCGCCTCAGCTATAGCCGCACCAATGCCGCGGCTTGCGCCGGTCACCAGCGCAATTTGTCCGGTCAAATCTTTTTGGGTCATACCACGCGTTCTGCAAGCAAACTTAGTTGGTTAAACGTGTCGACATCATCCTGATCGGTCAGTTTTGTCGGATAATGGCCCGTAAAGCAGGCATCGCAATATTGCGGGCGCATCTCATTGCGCTGGGGTTCGCCCACGGCCTTGTAAAGGCCATCAATGGAAATGAAGGACAGGCTATCCGCCTGAATAAATTCACGCATGCCGTCAACATCATGATTGGCAGCAAGTAACTTGGCCCGTTCTGGCGTGTCGACCCCGTAAAAGCAGCTATGGCGCGTTGGTGGGCTTGCAATGCGCATATGGACTTCGCGGGCCCCAGCATCGCGCATCATCTGCACGATCTTCAGGCTCGTCGTGCCACGGACAATGCTGTCATCAATTAAGACAATGCTCTTGCCCTCAATCAACGCGCGGTTGGCATTATGCTTCAGCTTTACGCCCAAATGGCGGATATTATCCGTGGGCTGAATGAAGGTGCGTCCGACATAGTGCGAGCGGATAATGCCAAGCTCAAAGGGAATGCCGGATTGTTGGGCATAGCCAATGGCCGCTGGCGTGCCGCTATCTGGCACGGGAATAACCAAATCTGCAGCAACCGGGTTTTCAACGGCCAATTGCGCGCCAATGGCCTTGCGGACTGAATAAATGCTCGACCCACCTGTGATGGAATCAGGCCGCGCGAAATAAATATGTTCAAAAATGCAGGGGCGGGGATGTGCTTCGCCCAAGGGGCTGATCGAACGCACCCCCTCTTGCGTTACAATCAAAATTTCGCCGGGCAGCACTTCGCGCTCAAAGTCTGCGCCAACAATATCCAGCGCCACAGTTTCTGACGCAAAGACCACCGCGTCGCCCAATCGGCCCATGACCAGCGGGCGAATGCCCAGCGGATCACGACAGGCAATCATGCCTTCGGGCGTCATGCAAATCAGCGCATAAGCGCCTTCCAATTGCTTCAGCGCATCAATGAACCGATCCAGCAATGTCCGATAGGTGCTGGTCGCGACCAGATGGATGATCACTTCGGTATCGCTGGTCGATTGGAAGATGGCGCCCCTGCGAACCAGATCCCGCTTCACGGTCATCGCGTTGGAAATATTGCCGTTATGTGCAACGGCGAACCCACCTGAGGCAAGATCGGCAAAGAGCGGTTGCACATTGCGCAGCGAGGTTTCCCCGGTGGTCGAATAGCGGACATGGCCGCACGCCACTTCGCCCGGCAGGCCGCGGATAATCTCGTCGCGGTCAAAATTGCCAGCCACATGGCCCATTGCGCGGTGAGAATGAAAGCGTTCACCATCCCAGCTGGTAATGCCGGCGGCTTCCTGCCCCCGGTGCTGGAGCGCGTGCAGGCCCAAAGCCACCACGGCTGAGGCCGTGTCAGCCCCCCAAACGCCGAAAATGCCGCATTCTTCGCGCAGCTTGTCATCATCAAAGGGATTGGTGGAAAACATGCTGCTTCGCCTGTGGTTGCGCCCGACGCCCGGGCATATAGGCGCAGGTCACGCACTTGTCATTCCCGTGTTTTCATCAAATTTGCTTTTCTTTCTCTGACATTGGTCGTTAGGGGCGGGGGGCGCAGTTTTTGGGAGGGTGAAATGGCAGATCTTCGCGAAACCGGACTGACTTTAGACCCTAAATTTGACGCTCATGGCCTGGTGACGGCCGTGTGCACGGATGCTGATTCGGGCCAAGTGCTCATGGTTGCCCATATGAATGCCGAGGCCCTGGCGCAGACGCTGCGCAGCAAGAAAGCGACGTTTTGGTCGCGCTCTCGCCAAAGCCTGTGGACCAAGGGCGAGACAAGCGGCAATGTCCTGCATCTGGTCGAAGCGCGGATTGATTGTGATCAGGATGCCATTTGGCTGATCTGTCGTCCGGCGGGCCCGGCCTGCCATACAGGCGCCACCAGTTGTTTTTACCGGATTATCGAGGGCGATCAGTTGATCCGTTAAGCCCTGGCCTTCGTCTTTTTCCCGCGTGGGGGAGAGTTGACTTTACGTTCACGTAAAGTAGGATCGGACCATGTCGAGTGCCACCGTTGAGATCGCCGATCCGCGCGACCGCCACCAATATTCCATTTCCGATTTGTCGGAAGAATTTGACGTGACGCCGCGGGCGTTGCGTTTTTATGAAGATGAAGGGCTGATTTCGCCCATCCGGCGTGGCTTGACCCGCGTCTATACCAAGCGGGATCGTGCCCGTCTTGCGTGGATTTTGCGCGCAAAGCGCGTGGGCTTTAGCCTCTCCGAAATCCGCGAGATGATTGATTTATATGACATTGGGGATGGTCGCCATACCCAACGTCAGGTCACCATTGAGAAATGCGAAGCGCGGATTGCGCTGCTGAAGCGCCAGCGGGTCGATATTGATGCGCATATTGATGAGCTCGCGCGGTTTATTGATCTGGTGAAGAAGGCGGATCCGGCGTTCGACGCTTAAATCCTGACCAACTGGTTCGTTAAAGGGAAGTTATATGCCGCAATATGCAGCGCCCGTGCGTGACGTTCGTTTCGTGTTTGATCATGTGATTGGGCTAGATCGCTATTCCAATTTGCCCGGATTTGAAAATGCCACGCCCGATATGGTGAATGCCATTTTGGAAGAGGGCGGTAAATTCATGGCCGAGGTCCTCTTTCCGCTGAACCGCGTGGGGGATGAACAAGGCTGCACACGCCATGCCGATGGCACCGTGACGACGCCAGAGGGCTTTAAGGATGCGTATAAGGCCTATGCCGAAGCAGGCTGGACAACGCTGGGCGCGCCCGCTGAATTTGGCGGGCAGGGGCTTCCCCATGTTCTGAACATCGCGCTGGAAGAATTTCAGGCAACCGCCAATCAGGCCTTTGCCATGTATCCGGGCCTTGCTGGTGCGGCTGTTTCTGCGATTTTGGTCGCTGGCTCAGAGGATCAGAAGCGAACCTATTTGCCCAAGATGATTGCGGGTCAATGGGCTGGCACGATGAACCTGACAGAGCCGCATTGCGGGACGGATCTGGGCCTT
>JBEDNE010000128.1:0-49322 GCA_041170745.1 Pseudomonadota bacterium | reverse complement strand
AGAATCCCCTCAAGATGGTCCATCTCATGCTGCAAGCAAATCGCGAGCAGGCCGTCCAGCACCTCTTCATGCGCCTTGCCCTGCTCATCCTGCCACCGCGCTTTGATAACGGCGGGACGCTGCACGTCAGCATATTGCTCCGGTACTGATAGGCAGCCTTCGTTATAAACGGAAAGCTCTTCAGATTCTTCGAGAATCTCAGGATTGATGAAGACGCGCGGGTCGCGAATGACCTTGCCGGTTTCTTCATCCTTGTCCTGCAAATCAATCACCAAAACGCGTTTCGGCACACCCACTTGGATCGCAGCGAGGCCAATGCCCGGCGCATCATACATGGTGTCGAACATGTCTTTGATAAACGCACGCAAATCATCATCAATCGTCTCGACCGGGGTCGAAATCGTCTTGAGGCGCGGATCGGGCGTTTCGATAATCGGGAGAATAGCCATATGCGTCAGTTAGGGTTGCCGGGGTAAAGGGTCAAGCCACAGGCCGCCGCGCGCGCAGCGCTTGGGCCAAAGTGCCATCATCAAGATAATCCAACTCCCCGCCCACGGGAAGGCCATGGGCCAGTTGCGTAATGCGCACTGGCGCCTGTTCCAGCCGTTCTGCTATGTAATGCGCCGTGGTTTGCCCCTCGAGCGTGGCGTTCATTGCCAACACCACCTCATCTACGCCCCCTGCGGTCACGCGTGCCAACAGGCCGTCAATGTTCAAATCTTCGGGCCGCACCCCTTCCAACGCCGATAACCGCCCACCCAGCACATGAAATTTTCCGGGAAACAGGCGAGAACGCTCAAGCGCCCATAGGTCCGCCACATCTTCTACCACGCACAGCATGCGCGCATCGCGGCGCAGATCCGCGCAAATGCCGCACGGATCGCTGGTGTCGACATTGCCGCAGATATGGCAGGTCGCGAGCTTTTCATGCACCAATTCCAGCGCACGCAGCAGCGGCAACAGCGCGCCATCGCGCCGTTTTAAGAGGTGCAGCACGGCCCGCCGGGCCGATCTGGGGCCATAGCCGGGCAGCCGCGATAGGGCCTGTGCCAATTGTTCGATCTCAATCGATGCCATGTTTATGCTGATAGGGGGTTGCAATGCGGCTTGCCAAGGGCTTGGAAGAAAAGATGCGGATCATCTTCATGGGAACCCCCGAGTTTGCAGTGCCAAGCCTCAACGCGCTGGTTGAGGCCGGGCACGATGTTGTGGCTGTCTATTCGCAGCCACCCCGCCCGGCTGGGCGCGGCAAAACTCTCACCCCAACACCCGTCCACCAAAGGGCCATGGCGCTGGGGATTGATGTTCAAACGCCGCTAAGCCTTAAAGATAGCGCGGCGCAAGCTGCCTTTGACGCCCTCTCTGCCGATATTGCCATTGTGGCCGCCTATGGGTTGATACTGCCACAAGCCATTTTAGACGCACCGCGGCTTGGCTGCCTGAATGTGCACGCCTCGCTGCTCCCGCGCTGGCGCGGCGCGGCGCCCATCCACCGCGCCATTTTGGCAGGCGATGCGGAAACGGGTGTGACAATTATGCAAATGGAAGCCGGGCTTGATACAGGCCCCATGCGTGCCAAGCGATCAACGCCCATTGACCGCAAGACATCTGGCGCGTTGACGGCTGAGCTGGCTGATTTGGGCGCATCGCTGCTGATAGATGTTCTGACAGCCCTGGCTTCGCACCCGCCTGTTGACCAGCCTAAAGACGGCGTGACCTATGCTGCTAAAATTGATAAGGCGGAAAGCCGGATTGATTTCACGCAATCCGCCGAGGAGGTGGAACGCCAGATCCGCGCTTTTGCCCCTGCCCCCGGCGCTTTTTTTGAGTATCAGGGTGAGCGTATTCGCATTTTAGCAGCCGATGTGGCTGAGGGTTGCGGCGACCCTGGCACCATCATCGACACTCATATGACCATTGCCTGTGGCTCGGGGGCCATTCATCCTGTTAGAGTGCAGCGCGCGGGCAAATCCGCAATGAGCACGGACGAGCTTTTGCGCGGCTACGCGCTTCCCAGCGGCACACAATTGTCATGACACGCTTTCGTCTCACCGTGGAATATGATGGGCGCCCCTTTATGGGGTGGCAGCGCCAAGGCCATGGGCCCAGCGTGCAACAAGCCATTGAAGAGGCCATTCTTGCCATTACGCAGGAAGAGGCTGTTGTTCACGCCGCAGGCCGCACCGATGCCGGCGTTCATGCCGAGGCCATGGCTGCGCATGTTGATATTGCCCGACCTTTTGAGGCTTTCCGCTTGATGGAGGCCATCAACGCCAAGCTTCGTCCCCAGCCCATTGCAATTCTGGACTGCGCCACCGTGCCCGATGATTGGCACGCCCGTTTTTCCTGCATTGGGCGACGCTATGTTTATCGCCTTATCAACCGCCGGGCGCCCCTCGCGCTTGATCAAGGACGGGCATGGCGCGTTGTTCAGCCTCTAGATGCAACGGCCATGCATGATGCCGCGCAAATCCTTGTCGGCACTCATGATTTTACCACCTTTCGTTCGGTCCATTGTCAATCAGCCAGCCCAGTGAAATCGATCGACAAAATGAGCGTTGATCGCTTTGGCGATGAGATTGAAGTCAATGTTGCGGCGCGGTCCTTCTTGCACCATCAAGTGCGATCCATGGTCGGGTGCCTGGTGCTTGTGGGGCAAGGCAAATGGACCAAGGCAGATCTGAAGGCCGCGTTAGACGCGAAGGACAGAGCCGCTTTGGGGTTTAATGCGCCACCAGATGGCCTGTATTTTGTCGATGCGCGCTATTCAGCCCCAGATGCTGGTCAAACCACAGACTGAAGATCCACAACTGCCACAAGGCGCGGCTCCAATCGGCCTTTCCCGTGATGTGGGCGCAGGCAATATCCTCAATCCATGTGGCGTTAAACCACCCTGTTTCTTGAACACATCGCGCGTGCGAGAGGCCAATTGCAATGTCTGCAAGCGGCCCGCGAAACCAGCCACGCAAAGGCGGCACAAAGCCCAATTTTGGACGCTGCCGCACGTGTTGCGGCAGGATGGCTTGTGTCGCGGTTTTCAAGATCCATTTTCCCTGCCCCGCCTGCAGCCGAAGCGCATCCGGCAACTGCGTTGCAAGGCCGATCATCTCAGTATCGAGAAAAGGACTGCGCACTTCAAGGCCATGGGCCATGGTCGTTCGGTCCATGCGGATCAAACGGGCACGATTGCCCGCTGCGAATTCTGATAGACCGCCAACGGCAATCATTGCGTCAAGCAAGGTTAAATTGGCCCGGTATGGAATGGCCGCTGGCCGCGCGGCTGATCCTACAATCCGGACCTGCTGACCAAAAGTGCCAGCAAACCCCTCAACTGTCACCGAAACCAGCGGGTCACGAATATATTCGGACAATGCAAGTTTCATATCCTGCGCCAACATCGTCGGCGTTTTGCCAACGGCTGGCAGATCGGTGATAAGCGGCGTCGTAATGCGACCGTCAGGCCGGACTTGGGTACGAACAGACAAATCCGGATTGCGCCAGACGAAGATCAGCAAAGTGTCTAAAGGCCCAATGACATAATCTTCACCCGGCCCCTCCTGCAGCGCCGTGAAAGTGGCAGGTGCAAGCTGAGTAGAGGTCGACCTTTGGGCACAGCCCGTCAACAGGCCAACGCCGCTCAACGCGGCTGCCAGGAAGGCCAAACTGCGCCGCGACTGCTTGATCTGAACCATTTTCGCCTCACCCAGTTCGACATGGGGCCGAACACGCGGCCCAGCCATGCGCCTTGCTGTGCCGCAAAGAGGTGAAGATCAGGTTAGGAAAAGATGAAGTTTATGGGCAGTAACGCGCACCAGCCTGCCAAATGGCAGCCTATTGCGCAGCAGCGCGGGCCGCCTGTGCGGCTGCAAACTCAGCCTCAGCAAGATACCGCTCAGCATCCAAAGCGGCCATGCATCCCATGCCCGCTGCCGTGACAGCTTGGCGATAAACTTTATCGGTCACGTCGCCCGCTGCAAAAACACCCGGAATAGAGGTGCGGGTGCTGCCCTGCTCAACAAGCAGATACCCTTCAGAGTCCATTGGCAAATGGCCGACAAAAACTTCGGTCGCAGGCTTATGCCCAATCGCAACAAAGGCCCCATCCGTGGGGATGTGTGAGACGTCGCCGGTGACCGTATCTCGCAAATCCAACCCGGTTAAAACCTCTGGCTCGCCACCCCCGACAAAGCGATCGACTGTCTTGTTCCAAAGAACCTTAACATGGGGATGCGCAAAAAGCCGTTCCTGCAAGATGCGCTCCGCGCGCAAGCTATCGCGGCGGTGTATCAAGGTGACGTCTTGGCTATGGTTTGTAAGATACAAGGCTTCTTCAACGGCCGTATTGCCGCCGCCAATAACAACCACTTTCTTGCCGCGATAGAAGAAGCCATCACATGTTGCGCAGGCAGAAACGCCCTTACCCTGCAAAGCGGCTTCGCTTTCAAGACCTAGCCAACGCGCTTGTGCGCCCGTGGCAATCACCAAAGTTTCTGCAAAAAACTCATCCCCGCTATCCGCCGTTAAGCGAAATGGGCGCTGTGATAAGTCCATGCCAGAAATGATATCCCAGATCATGCGGGTTCCGACATGCTCGGCCTGAGCTTGCATTTCTTCCATGAGCCAAGGCCCTTGAATAACATCCCGAAAGCCGGGGTAATTCTCAACATCAGTGGTGATGGTCAGCTGGCCACCCGGCTGAAGGCCTTGGACAACAATGGGCTGCATGCCGGCGCGCGCGCCATAAATCGCTGCCGAAAGGCCAGCTGGGCCGGAACCAATGATCAGCATACGGGTATGGTGGGTTGTCGCCATTGCCAAATAAACCTTCTCGGAATCACGTAAGAGTTGTTTCGGCCATAAGGCGCTGGGCGTGCATATTGCAATGCCGTCTGGCAGCCTTGCCGCTTCTTCCCTGCCGCGTAGGTAATTTTGCGTAATTGCTCAGAAAGAAAGTTAATTTTACCTCATACAGACCGGGAGCGTTTGTGGACGTGCCAATTCATCAGGACAGGCGCATGGGGTCGGGTGCCAAGAAGCAATTGGTCCACATTGTCGATGACGATCCCAACGTCCTCGACTCACTGGCGCTGCTCCTGCAGTTTTTGGGCTATACTCCTTGTGTCTATCAAAGCGGCGCTGCCTTTGTCGAACAAGCCAAACTAACCGACAACGACCTTCTTCTCTTTGATCTCAACATGCCGGAGATGAATGGGTTTACGCTCTTGCAGCAAGTTCACATTCAATATCCTCAGCATGCAGCATTTTTAATGACAGGGCATGGCTGCAAAGAGGTAGAACGTGAAGCGATCCGGTTAGGATTTGCCGCCGTTTTGCATAAGCCATTTAGCGAAATTGAACTTCGCAGAACGCTTGACGCCACCATGGACTAGCGTCGATACTCCCCCCTCGCCGCCCCGCAATGTTCTCACGCGAGGCATGGCCAGTATTTGCGTAGGGGACGACAATGAACGATCCAATCAACCCGTCCATTTTGGTCACTGGTGGGGCGGGCTATATTGGCAGCCACGCCGTGCTTGCTTTGCGAGACCGAGGCTGGCCGGTTGTTGTTGTGGACAATCTTTCAACTGGATTTCGCTGGGCTATCCCAGAAAATGTTCCGTTTGTTGAAGCGGATATTGGCGATGCCTCGGCAATGGATGCGCTGATCCGCGCGTATAACATCAGCGCAATTGTGCATTTTGCTGGATCAATTATCGTCCCAGAATCCGTCGAACAGCCCCTAAAATACTATAAGAACAACACTGCAAATACCCGCACTTTGCTGGAGTGTGCCGTGAAGGGGGGCGTTTCGCATTTCCTCTTTTCGTCCACAGCGGCCACCTATGGCATCCCGCAATCGGTGCCCATTGCCGAAGATGCGCCCAAAGCGCCTATTAATCCCTATGGGATGTCAAAGCTGATGACCGAATTCATGCTGGCAGATGTGGCGCGGGCACACGCCCTCAACTTTTGTGCTTTGCGTTATTTTAATGTTGCCGGTGCTGATCCTCAGGGGCGCTCAGGTCAATCTACGACAGGCGCAACACATCTCATAAAAGTTGCCGTGGAAGCGGCGCTCGGCAAACGAGATCATGTCAGCGTTTACGGAACAGATTACGCAACGCCGGATGGCACGGGTGTGCGCGATTATATTCATGTCGCTGATTTGGCCGAAGCCCATGTGCTTGCGCTGGAAGCTCTGATGGCCAATCCGCAGCAAAGCCTTGTGCTGAATTGCGGCTATGGCCGAGGCTTTTCGGTCAATGAAGTGCTCGATGCCGTTGATCGTGTATCAGGTGTTACACTTAAGCGGCACGTGGAACCCCGCAGGCCGGGAGATCCCGACGCGCTGGTGGCCGATAATCGCCAGATACTAGATCTTTTGCCTTGGCAGCCCAAATATCAGAACCTTGAAACAATTGTTGCCCACGCTCTCGCCTGGGAACGCCAATTGCACCAACGCAGAAACTAGCTGGTTTGCTGCCTGAGCGCAGCGGCCGCTTGAGCATTCGCCAGTATCTCAGCCAAATTCGGATGCCCTTTGCCCACAAGCCAACTGCCGCCAACACATAAGACAGGATCAAAGCCCAGCCACTCTGGCGCAGTCTGCGGCGTAATGCCGCCCGTTGGGCAGAAATGCACCTGACCAAAGGGGCCAGCCAGGGCCTTAAGCGCAGGCAACCCGCCAGAAGCCATTGCGGGAAAGAATTTAAAATGCCGCAGGCCAAGGTCCAGCCCACGCATAATATCACCGGAATTGGCAATGCCCGGCAAGAAAGGAATGCCAGAGTCAACCGCCGCTTTGCCAAGCGGCTCTGTGAGCCCCGGCGAAACAATAAACTCTGCTCCCGCGTCAATTGCGGCACGCAAATCAGGGCCGTTTAATACGGTCCCTGCCCCGACAATTGCCCCTTCCACCTGCTTCATTTCCTGAAGCGCTTCGAGCGCACAGGGCGTCCGCAAGGTGACTTCCAAGACGCGCAGGCCGCCCGCGACCAGCGCCTCGGCTATTGGCTTTGCGTGGCCCAGCTCCTCAATCACCAATACGGGAATGACGGGCGATGTTCGCATAATTGCTTCAATCGAGCGCACTAACCATGGTCCTTTGCAAAGGCCGCCGCTGCGCCAAACAGGCCCGGCTGCGGATGCGTGATTAATTTAACGGGGATCGACGCCATCAGAGCTTCAAAACGGCCTTTGGCGCGGAACCGTTCTGCAAAGCCAGATCGCAACAGCGTCTCGCGAATGCGCAGGCCTAGGCCGCCAGCAATCACCACGCCTTTGCCGCCCTGCGCCAAGGCAATATCGCCTGCCACACTACCCAGCGACAGACAGAAGCGATCAACAGCCGCTGCTGCGAGGCTGTCTTTGCCAGATGTTCCAAGCGCCCAGAGCGCCTTATCCTCCATTGGCACAACTGGACGACCCTCTATGCCAGCCAAGGTTTCATAAATATCAACTAGGCCAGGGCCAGACACCACGCGTTCCGCCGACACGCGGCGATAGCGGCTGCGCAGCCGCGCCAGAACAGCGTCTTCAATGCCATCGAGCGGGGCAAAATCAATGTGCCCGCCTTCCGTCGCTACGACATGATAGTCGCCCTGCCCACGCCAGATATGGGCAACCCCCAGACCGGTGCCGGGGCCAATGATGCTGATTGTCCCTGCGGCTGGCAATGGCGCGTCAGGGCCACATAAATGTATGAAATGATTGGCCTCTGCCTGTGCGATTGCGTGCCCAACAGCTTCAAAATCATTAACCAGCACCCAGTGATCAACACCGAGCTTTTCTGGGATCAGGCCGGGACGAATAATCCAAGGGTTATTGGTAAACTTAATAATGTCGCCAACCACGGGAGCCGCAATGGCAATGGCAACAGCCTTGGGCATGGGCTGAGCAATCTGGGCGCCAAAGGCTTCCCACGCAGTTTGGAAAGAGGCGTGCTCCGCCGTTGGCATCGTAATGGCTTCGCCCAATGCAGTCACACGGCCGCCTTCAATGTCAGCAAGGGCAAAGCGGGCATGGGTGCCCCCGATATCAACGCTAACAATCTGCATCACAACCCCGCCGCGGCCAGCATCGCTGACCCGCCTTGTTCCGCCCCATCAGCTCCCAAACGCATCATGGCGAATAATTCTCGGCCCGTTCCGTCTGGAATAATCGCGGATTCAGCGGGTGCCCGGGTGCCAAGATCGGACAAAACCTCCAAGCATCCCGTGCGCGCGCACAAACGGATGACATCTCCATCCTGCACACGCGAAAGCGGGCCGCCGCCAAGCGCTTCGGGCGTCAGGTGGATGGCGGCAGGCACTTTCCCACTTGCCCCAGACATACGTCCATCCGTCACAAGGGCGACGCGGAACCCACGATCTTGCAAAACCCCCAAAGGCGGGGTCAATTTATGCAATTCGGGCATGCCATTTGCGCGCGGCCCTTGAAAGCGGACGACCACAACAACATCGCGCTCCAGCTCGCCCGCTTTAAACGCCGCCAAAACCGCCTCTTGGCTTTCAAACACCCGCGCCGGGGCCTCAATGGTCCAACGGTCCATCCCAACGGCGCTGGTCTTGAAGGTGGCACGGCCCAAATTACCCTGCACCAGACGCATTCCACCGTCAGGCTGGAACGCATTGGCGGGGGTACGGAGCATTGTCTCATCACCGCTGGTCGCAGGCGCATCCCGCCACGCCAATTGGTCGTCCTGCAACACAGGCTCTTGGCCATAGGCCGTTAAGTCATTGCCAGCGACAGTCATAATGTCGCGATGGAGCAGACCCGCATCAAGCAACTCACGGATGACAAAGCCCATACCACCCGCGGCGTGGAAATGGTTCACATCTCCCGATCCATTGGGATACACCCTTGCAATCAAGGGAACGGCCGCCGACAGTTCATCTAAATCTTGCCAATCAATTGAAATCCCAGCGGCGCGGGCAATTGCGGGCAAGTGGATTGCGTGATTTGTCGAACCGCCTGTTGCCAGCAAGCCGACACACGCATTTATGATTGCCTTTTCATCAACACACTGGCCCAGTGGACGATAATCTTCACTATGACGGCCAATGGCCGCCACGCGATGCGTTGCAGCGCGTGTCAACTCTGTCCGCAATTTCGTGCCCGGGTTTACAAAGGCCGCGCCCGGCATGTGGAGCCCCATAACTTCCATCATCATCTGATTGGAGTTGGCCGTGCCATAAAAGGTGCATGTGCCTGGGCTGTGGTAAGACGCAGACTCGGCTTCCAGCAATTCTGCCCGGCTGGCTTTGCCTTCTGCAAATAGCTGGCGAATACGCTGCTTTTCCTTATTGGGCAGACCCGAAGGCATTGGCCCTGCGGGCACCAAAATGGCCGGCAAATGGCCAAATCGCAAAGCGCCGATCAACAAGCCAGGGACAATCTTGTCACAAATGCCTAAAAGCAACATACCCTCAAACATCGCATGGCTCAGCGCAACAGCTGTGCCCATTGCAATTGTGTCGCGGCTAAAGAGCGACAATTCCATGCCCAGCTGGCCCTGAGTCACGCCATCGCACATCGCAGGGACTCCACCCGCCACTTGTGCCGTTGCGCCAACTTCGCGTGCAAACAGCTTAATGGCTTCCGGATAACGGCCATAGGGCTGATGCGCGGACAACATGTCATTATAGGCCGTTACAATGGCAAGATTGGGCGCGTGACCGTTTTTGATCACCGCCTTATCCTCCTCCGCCGCGGCAAAGCCATGTGCCAAATTGCCACAAGACAAACGCGGGCGGCCAAGTCCAGAGTCAGCCTCACGCGCAATCATATCAAGATACCGCTGACGCCCAGCCCGGCTTTTTTCAATGATCCGCGCTGTCACCCGTTCAATTGCGGGGTGCAGTTTAGTCATGCCACGTCACTCCATCGCGCTCGACCAGCGCAATCGCAGAAGATGGCCCCCAGCTTCCTGCCGTATACGTCTTTGGATCAAGAGCATTTTCCGCCCATCCAGCACGGATCGCATCAATCCAATGCCATTGCGCTTCCACTTCATCTCGGCGGACAAACAAGGTTTGATCGCCCTCAATCAGGTCCAGCAGCAACCTCTCATAAGCTATGCGGCGCTTGGCCCCGGCAAAGGCATTGGGCATGGAAATATCCAGCGGCACCTCTCGCAAGCGCACCCCACCCCGGTCTAGGCCCGGACTTTTAGCCATGACGGACAAGCGGATATTCTCTTGTGGCTGAATACCAATAATCAGCCGGTTCGGTTCTGCCTTAGCGCCTTGTTTGGCAAAAATACTGTGCGGAACGGCTTTAAACTGAATGACAATTTCAGTCTTACGTTCGGGCAACCGTTTTCCTGTGCGCAGATAAAAAGGCACCCCTTTCCAGCGCCAGTTATCGACATGAGCCCGCAAGGCAACGAAGGTTTCCGTATCAGACGCGCGGCCCAATTCCTCATCATAACCGGGGACCGCCGCGCCATTAATCGCGCCAGCACGATATTGTCCTGTCACGCTATCGCCCGACCGCAAGCTGCGCAAAGAGCGAAGAACCTTCACTTTCTCATCACGAATGGACGTTGCATCAAAGCTTGCCGGCGGCTCCATGGCCACCAAGGCGAGCAATTGGAGCATATGATTTTGCACCATGTCCCGCAGAGCGCCTGCGCCATCGTAAAAGCCAACGCGCCCTTCCAGCCCCACAGTTTCGGCAACTGTTATCTGAACATGGTCAATATGGCTGGCATTCCATAGTGGCTCAAACAGCATATTGGCAAAACGCAGAGCCAACAAATTCTGCACCGTTTCTTTGCCCAGATAATGGTCAATCCGGAAAATTCGGTCTTCGCTGAAAACCCGAGCAACAGCGTCATTGATAAGCGCGCTGGATTCAAGGCTGGTGCCTAACGGCTTTTCCAAGCCAATACGGCTTGTGCCTGATGCAAGACCACAGGCGGACAGCCCCGCAATGGTTTGTTCAAACAAAGACGGCGCCGTTGACAAAAACATGGCAACACCATGGCGCGGCGTGCCCACTTTTGCGGCAAGTGCCGGAAAATCCTCGGCGCGCGTAGCGTCTAATGTTTGATAACTTAGACGCTCAAGAAAACCCGCGATGGCCGATTTGCGGTCGTCTGGCAAAAATTGCTCCAGTGCCTTGGCAGCGAAGGCCCGAAAATCGGCATCGCCATGCTCAGACCGCGCCGTGCCAATGATTTGCAAATCTTCCGGCACCAAACCGTCGGCATGAAGCGCGCACAGGGATGGCAGCAGCATCCGCTGCGAAAGATCGCCCGTTGCGCCAAAAAGCACCAATTTGTCGGCGAGAAATGCCATAAAACATCTACCAGATTAAAGTCAGAATTTTCCCTAAGGGATTTGCTCTCATACACAATGATTGTGCATACGGATGCACATAAGTGCCGCCTACTGCCCCACCCGCTTGGGCAAGTCCGGCAGCCGCACCGTGCAACGTCCACAGCCTTTACTCCCCTAGCAAATGGAACAGATTGAAATCTTATGACAGCCTTGTCATGAACAGCGGATGATCCACGATCTCGCAATTATTGGCGGCGGCATTAATGGGGCAGCCATCGCGCGCGAAGCGGCCCGCAATGGCCTGTCCACCATTTTGTTTGAACGCGATGATCTTGCAAGTCATACGTCTTCGGCCTCCACAAAGCTGATCCATGGTGGCCTGCGCTATCTTGAATATTTTGAATTTCGCTTGGTGCGTGAGGCACTACAAGAGCGTGAGCAGCTGTTGCGCCAAGCCCCGCATCTTATCTATCCGCTGCACTTCGTTCTGCCGCATGAACACGCCGTGCGCCCGTGGTGGCTGGTAAGGCTAGGCCTGTTTTTATACGATCATATCGGCGGGCAGATTAGCCTGCCCCATTCTCGCGGGTTAAAGGCAAGCGACACGATTTTTACGGCCCCTTTGTCGCGCGATAAAGCCAAGGGCTTTGTCTATTCTGATTGCTGGGTGGATGATGCGCGGCTTGTGGTGCTGAATGCGATGGATGCGGCCCAACATGGGGCCACAATTTTAACGCGCACATCGGTTGCGTCTGCCCGCCGCGTTGGTGATATTTGGCAAATCCAGCTGGCATCAGGCGAACTGGTAGAGGCCCATGCTCTGGTAAATGCGGCGGGCCCTTGGGTGTCTGATATGCTCGCCAAGACAGGGGTAAATGCCAAGGCGTCCATTCGACTTGTCAAAGGCAGCCATATCATCGTGCCGCGCCTCTTTGAGGGCGACCATGCTTATATGTTGCAGCAACCCGATGGCCGGATTGTCTTTGCCATTGCCTATGAGCGCGGTTTGACGCTGGTTGGCACAACGGATGCGCCAGTAGAAAAGCCGGAGGACGCACGGATTGCGCCCGACGAAATTGCGTATTTGTGCGCGGCTGTGAACCGCTATTTCACGCGCCAAACCAAGCCGGAAGATGTGATGTCCACCTTTTCCGGTGTTCGGCCGCTTTATGATGACGGCGCGTCCGATGCGAAGGCGGTAACCCGCGACTATGTGTTGGATCTTGACGACGCAGGTCCACCGCTCCTCTCGGTCTATGGCGGCAAAATCACAACCGCACGCCATTTGGCGCAAGAGGCTGTCCAAAAACTAGGCAAACCAATGGGGTGGGCCGTCAAGGCCGCAACGCTGGGCGCACAGTTCCCCGGCGGAGATTTGCCACAAGGCTTTGAGGCCTTTTTGGCACATATTCGGACACAATGGCCGTTTCTCGGCGATGCCCGGTCCGAACGCATGGCGCGGGCCTATGGCTCCTTGCTGAACACCATGCTCGCTGATGTCGAAAGCCTCGCTGATATGGGCAGAGATTTTGGGGCAGGGCTGACGCAGATTGAAGTTGATTGGCTGCGACATCATGAATGGGCCGTTTCGGCTGAGGACATCCTGTTACGGCGCACCAAATGTGGCCTAGCGCTGAACGACAGCCAGAAAGCTGAGCTGGAAAACTATTTCCGCGCAACAGCCTAATGGCCTCTGCCAAGAATCTTTTGGACAGACAGCCAACAGCCCGACATAGTGTTTCCTGACCTGAAAACAGGCATAGGGAGGATGTCATGGCCCGCGCAGCCAAAGAGGTGAACGACGCGAAGTCAAAAGCGTCTGCGCCCTCATTGCTTCTGAATTTGGAGTCAAAGTCGCGTGCAGCAGGTGCCAAGCTCTTTGGCCAGTGCTGGCTGCCCAAGGGCGCGCCCCGCGCCATCATCCTTCTGGCGCATGGCTATGCAGAGCATCTTGGTCGTTATGAGCATGTCGCCAAGACTTTCACCGATGCCGGTCTTGCCGTCTATGCATTGGACCATTGGGGCCATGGCCGGTCAGATGGCGCGCGTGGCTTTGTGCCGCATTTTTCGGTCTTTCTAGATGGCATGGCCGCATTGCTGGACATGGTGCAGCACCGCCACCCAAAGACACCTCGCATTTTATTGGGCCATAGCATGGGCGGTCTGATTGCGGCGCATCACTTGCTGCACCATCAATCAGCCTATTGCGCTGCCATATTGTCAGGCCCTGCCGTTCAGCCCGGAACACCGCCGTCTGCCGCAACGCAGATGATTGGGCGGCTTTTATCAGCAATTGCACCCCATATGGGCCTCATTGCCTTGGAAGCCGAAGCGGTCAGCCGCGATCCGCAGGTTGTTGCGGACTATCTGGCAGACCCGCTTGTCTATCATGGCAAGATGAGCGCCCGGCTCGCCTCTGAAATGCTGCGCGCGATGATGGAGATCCAGGAAAAGGCGGTTGCCATCCAATGCCCGTTGCTGGTTGTCCATGGCAGTCTCGACCGGCTTGCAGCCCCAAGCGGCGGCGCCGCTTTGGTGCAGGCTGTTTCATCCAGCGATAAGGAATTTCGTGCGTTGAACGGCTTGTATCATGAAGTCTTCAACGAACCTGAACGGGAAGAGGTGCTGGCAGGTGTCCTCAGTTGGATTACCAGCCGCATTCCTTAATCCATCCTCAAAAAATAGGCTTTTGCTATGAACGTTCTTCTTCTCCTGATTGCACTTGCGGTGGCCTTGCCGATCTTGCTCTATGCCTTCGCGCCGGCTGTTCTTTTCCGCCGTGTGCAGGCAGCGCTGCGCCGCAAAGCAAAACTTGTCCGCAAGACAATTCATGTCGACGGCATTGATTGGCCCTATTTGGAGGGCGGGCCGGCAAATGGCGAGATTGTCGTGATGGTGCATGGCTTTGGCGCGGATAAGGACCATTGGACCTATTATGCCCCCTTCATGACGGGCGATTATCGGCTGATTGCGCCCGACCTGCCCGGCTTTGGAGAAAATGATCTCACTGCCAATCGCAGCTATGCCATCAAAGCCCAGGCAGACCGGCTCATTGGTTTTCTAGACGCTATGGGCATTCAGTCGTGCCATCTGGGCGGCAACAGCATGGGTGGATTTATTGCCCTGCAAGTTGCGCTGGACCATCCCAAGCGCGTTAAGAGCCTCACTTTGGTGAACAATGCGGGGGTTGTGGGCGCGGAAGAAAGTGACCTTCAAAAGGCGGTCGCACAAGGTGAAAACCCGCTGGTGATGCGGGAATTTGCAGATGTGGACAAGCTTATGGCGTTTGTGATGGAGCTGCGCCGACCCATTCCTCGTCAGTTTAAAAAGGTGATTTTCGCTGAAGCCAAACGCCGTGAGGCTTTGTTGGACGTAGTGTTTGAACATATCGCGCGCGACGCGTTGGAAGCCCCAGTCACCAACCGCTTGCCCAAGGTAAACCAGCCGACCCTGATTGTCTGGGGCCGGCATGATCGAGTGATTGATGTGAGCTGCGTCGATGTACTCGCCAAGGGAATCAAAAATTCCGAAACAGTGATCTTTGAGCATTTGGGCCATATTCCCATGATGGAAGACCCTGCAGCCTTTGCGGGGGCACATCGGGCATTTTTAGCCAAATTTTAAAGGCTTAAAATAGTACAGAACAGGATTGAGATTGGCCCCAACAGGGCCCATCTCATAGGCCAAGACCCTATCAAGACCATGTTCAACCTTACGCCCGCCGGAGACTATATCCGGTCCAGCGTGATGACGGAAAACGGTCACATGTTTAACAAGAAGGAGAGCATACCATGTTTAGTCACATCATGGTCGGCGCGAATGACATCAACGCGTCGAAGAAGTTTTATGATGCCGTACTGGGCGCACTGGGCATTGCCCCGGGCACGCAGGACGATAAGGGCCGTGTCTTTTACATGACTCCCAAGGGCATTTTCGCCATTACGCAGCCAATTAATGGAGAACCCGCCTGTGGTGCCAATGGCGGCACAATTGGCTTTGCCGTTGAGAGCCCGGAACAAGGGGATGCATGGCACGCTGCAGGCGTCGCCAATGGTGGCACGACCTGCGAAGATCCGCCGGGGGTGCGCACCAGCCCGATGGGCTCAATGTATCTTGCATATCTGCGCGACCCAGCAGGCAACAAAATCTGTGCCTTGAAGCGCATGTAATTTTGACATGACAAGCGGGCGGAGCGAAAGCTTCGCCCGTTTTGTATATCCAAACATCTGTCCAGCAAACGTTCCCCCCAACCGTGGCTCTTCCCCCTTTTGGCAAGCGACCATCAGGCGCATCAGCTAGAGCCTTTGGGTTACCCTAGACCATTGCGCAGATTGCTGGGAACGCGGCTTTTCCTCATGAAATCCTCGGCAGAACGCCGTGGGGAGTGAAGTATGAGTTATGTCGCGGGTGTCGCCGGGCGTCAGAAAATTGCTGTGATCGGCGCGGGCCTCGCAGGACTTGCCTGTGCGACCCAACTGGCCGATCAAGGCCATGATGTCCGCCTGCTTGACAAGGCCCGCGGCCCTGGTGGCCGTATGTCTACCCGGCGTTTCGCCACGCCCCATGGCGATGCGGTGGCCGACCATGGCGCCCAATATTTCACTGCCCGCGACCCAGACTTTCAAGCCGAAGTCGACCAATGGGCTGCCCGCGACATTGTAACCCAATGGCCTGACATTGCCGAAGACGCATGGATCGGCAAGCCGAGCATGAATGCCATTATCCGGCATTTGGCAGCCCCTTTTGACGTGCAATGGAATTGCCGTGCTGAAGCGCTGATACGCACAGACAAAGGGTGGGTTGTTTCTGGTCTTCCAGGGGATGACAGTTTCGATGCTGTCATTCTCGCCATCCCCTCTGAACAGGCTCTTACCTTTCTTGCCCAGCATGATTTTGACATGGCCCGCAAAGCCATGCGCGCCCGCTTCCAGCCATGTTGGACGGTTTTACTGGCCTTTGAGCAGCCCCTTGCCACAGATAAAACAGTGATCCGTGATGTTGGCGCCATTGGCTGGGCGGCGAGAGAAGCAGCAAAGCCTGGACGCATAACGCCAGCCTCTGGAATGGACTGTTGGGTCGTTCAGGCAAGCGCCTCTTGGTCTGCAGCCCATCTCGAAGACGAGGCTGATCGTGTGGTTGAGCTCTTGCAGGACGCCTTGGGTGAAGCTCTATCACTGTCCATTCCCCAGCCTATTGCTCAATCCACGCATCGTTGGCGTTATGCCATGTCCTCTGGACTGGGTGAGGCAGCTTTGTGGAACCCGACGCTTGGGCTGGGTGTTTGTGGAGATTGGCTGTTGGGACCTCGCATTGAATGTGCGTGGCTATCTGGTCGGGCATTGGCCGTTCAAATTGGAACAGAGCCCGCCTTGACCCCAGCTTAAGGCAAGTTACGCGGCAGGGCCTTCGCCGGTAGCCGTCCGGATTTTTGCCGCATGAGCCCGCACATCTGCGTTCTTAGGCAGCAATCTTTCCGCCCGAGCCGACATGGATCGGACTTCGGGGGTTGCGCCATATTTTTGGAACAAGATCCAGCTTGCCGTATCCAGCACGACGCCATCTGGGGTGCCTAACGCCAATGCCCGTCGAATGAGCCGCTCTGCGCCATCCAGATCACCCAATTGCTGGCGAATATAGGCTGCGTTGTTCAGCAAAATTCGGTCGCCTGCTGGGGGTGCCCCGCGAAGCAATTCAGCATAAATCTGATCAGCCCGTTGCCAGTCCCGAGCCGACATAGCCTTTTGCGCCTGTGCAAAGAGCGCCAAGCGCGCCTGCGACATTTGCGCCCGCTGTTGCCGGGCCTGCCAGAGCTTAGCTTCAGGCAGGCCAAGCTGTGCAGTCAGTTTGGCGGCCAATGAAATGATCTTGGCATCCGCAGTGCTGGAGCGCGCCGCTGGCTCAAGATAATGCCAGGCCTCCATAGCATCTCCCGTTTGCATCAACGCCTGCGCCAAAGCGCCACGCGCAGTCGCATCGTCAGGATTGCCGGCTATATATCCCTGAAGCAGGCGAATAGCGCGATCATTCTGCCCGGCCTCTGCAGCTAAAATCCCCGCCAGCTGAGCGGCTGGTGGAAAAACGCTGGGATTGCCAATTTCATCCATCCGCTTGCGCGCTTCGGCAGCATCGCCCTGATCATAGGCCATGCGCGCCCGCAGATACTGGGCAACAAGCGCAGAATTGCCGCTCAATTTCGCCGCCTTTTTCAGAAAGCTTTCCGCGCCTGCCAAATCTCCCTTTTCTTGACGCAGCCCTCCCTTGGCCAGCAAGGCAGATGCATGATCTGGGCGAACAGTTAACACCCAATCCAATCGCTTTTCAGCCCGGTCTGGCTGCCCATCGATTAAGGCCATGCGCACCGCGAGCATTTGCGTGTCCACCTTGTTGGGCGCCAGGTGCAGCAATCGCTGAACTTGCGCGCGCGCATGACCAACATCGCCCACGCGCAGGGCTTCTACTACTTCAATCATGGTCAGATCGGGAGAATTTGGGAAAGCAGCCTTGCCCGTTGCAAAGACTTCGCGTGCACGGTCCAATTCTCCCAGCGCGCGATGAGCGACAACAGACACGGCCGCAGACAGGCCATCTGTGGGGGCGCGATCCCCCAAAAGCTGGAGAGCTGCTGCCGGCTGATTGCTCATCACCAATGCCCGGCCCAACCAAGGCCGCGCGCGTGGGCCATAATCCGGGTCGCTTAACAAAGGCCGCAAGGCAGTTAGCGCGTAATCTGGGCTATCGCTCTCAATCGCAATCTGGCTGTTGAGCAAAATGACTCGTGGGTCAGCAGGGTTCGCATTCAAGGCACGTCGCGCCAATTCCCGCGCTTGCGCCAAATCACTGCGGTCATACGCTGCCTGAATTGCGTCCACCGTTGGGACAGTTTCTTGCGAGAACGCCGTTTGGAGCAACAAAAGTCCAATAACTGCGCCGTTAACCCTCTTCATCACTTGCCCCACGCGCCTGCACCTTCCCAATGGCCGCAAAAGAAACATGAGATGGGCCTGCGCACCGCAGACACCGTCCACGGCGACAAGGACTAGAAGCAATGCTTAAATTTTCGGTGAAGGCTGTTGCATCGTTCGCGTTGGTTTTAGCGCCCCAACTCGCAGCAGCGGCAGTCTATACCTATACGCTAGGCACCCCAAATGACGATAAGGGCTATACCACATCTGGAACGGTCACGGTCGACAACCAAAGCGGTATGTTCACCTTAACGGCAACAACAACACCAGCTGGCCAGCCCGGCATTACCAACACAATATCTGGTTATAACGCAATTTTTAAGCAATTTACCGGACTGGCGTCTGACGTCTTTAAACTCGACGCTGGCATCACGCTCACCGGTGTCACCGGCGGCGTCACTTATACGGGCCAAACAAAAACCGGCAACGGACAAAAGGGCGTTCTCACGCGCTTTGACACTGTGACACCAGTCTCCGGACAAAACGTGACTCTATCTTATGAGGATGGGAATAAGTTTAACATTCAGACAACCTGGACCAATGGCCAACGCACAACGGGCACGTCCAAGCCGGGCGGCGGGCAAACATGGGAATATTCTGCTGCCTGCATCAGCCCTGCAAATGCCCCAAAAGCCAATTCCGAACGATGCGGGCCATCGAACATCGGAACGACGTCGAATGGCACCAGCAATGGCGGCGGTGGGAATGGCGGGGGCGGCAATGGAGGTGGCGGCAATGGAGGTGGCACGACGGGCCAGCCTGTGCCAGAGCCGGGCGTTGGTGGTTTATTTCTTTTAGGAACTCTGGGCCTTCTTTTCGCCCAAAGACGCCGCGTCCAATGGGATCCACAGCGCGGTTGACCAAAGGCAAAGCAAACAGACCAAATTTTAAGAGGTGGTAGCGGAGGAGGGACTCGAACCCCCGACACGCGGATTATGATTCCGCTGCTCTAACCAGCTGAGCTACTCCGCCCCAAGTCGCCGAAACTCTCGGGAAGCGCGCCTATAGGCAGGCTTTTTCGGCGGGTCAACAGGCCAAAGCAGGGCGATAAGAAATATCGCCCTGCCCGACCCTAAATCTCGACCTGACTCCCCAATTCTACAACGCGGTTGGTGGGCAATCGGAAAAACTCCATCGCGCTTTCGGCGTTGCGCAACATCCAAGCAAACAGCTTTTCGCGCCAAATCGCCATGCCAGGGCGGGACGATGGCAATAAAGTCTGACGTGCCAGGAAGAAGCTGGTTTCCATCATCTTGATGGGCGGACCACAGGTTGTGATCTCTGCCAGTGCAGCGGGAACATCGGGCTCTTCCATAAAGCCAAATTTCAGGATCAGGCGGTGGAAGCCCTGCCCCAGATCATCCATCTGGCAGCGCTTGTCCGGATCAACAAAGGGCACGCCGGGAATCTTCACTGTCAGCAAGATTACACGTTCATGCAGCACCTTATTGTGTTTCAAGTTATGCAGCAGCGCGTGTGGCACGCCTTCAACGGTTGAGGTCATGAAAACCGCCGTGCCGGGCACGCGCGAGGCAGAGCTTGCGGCAGAATTGATAAACACCTTCACCGGCATCGCCGCTTCACGCATCCGCTCCATCATCAATTTACGACCACGCGACCATGTGGTGAGCATCGTAAAGACAATTAAGCCAACCACCAGCGGGAACCAGCCGCCAGAGGGCACCTTGGTGAGGTTTGCGGTGAAATAAGCGGTATCCACAACGAAGAACACTGCCAACAGCGGCAGAACCAACCAGCGGTTCCATTTCCAAATGTTGAGCAGCAATACGGCCAGCAGGCAGGTATCAATGAACATTGCCCCCGTCACGGCAATGCCATAGGCGGACGCCAAATTGCTTGAGCTGCCAAATTGCAGCACCAACAAAATGACCATCACCATCAGCGCCCAATTGATGACTGGAATATAAATCTGGCCGGCAGCGCTTTCGCTTGTATGCTGAATGCGCAAGCGCGGCATAAAGCCCAGTTGAATGGCCTGTTGCGTCAGCGAGAATGCCCCAGAGATGACTGCTTGGCTGGCAATGATTGTGGCCGCAATGGCCAACAGCACGAGCGGCAGACGCAAGCTTTCAGGCGCAAGCAGGAAGAAGGGATTGAGGATTGCCTGATTGGCCTCTTGCGGCGTCATGCTCATAATCATGGCACCCTGCCCCAGATAGTTCAGCATGAGGCCGGGCAGTACAATCCAGATCCATGAAATGCGGATGGGGCGACGACCAAAATGGCCCATATCGGCATAAAGAGCCTCCGCACCTGTGACTGCGAGGACGACAGACCCCAAAGCCAAAAAGCCGCGCAAGGGATCATCCGCAAAAAAGGAGACCGCATGGCTGGGCGACAGCGCCCAAATTATCTCAGGAGATTGAACAATGTGATAAATGCCAAGAAGCGCCAAGGTGCAGAAATAGACGATCATGATTGGGCCAAATAAGGCTCCAACCCGGGCCGTTCCGCGAGACTGGAAGGCAAAGAGACAAAACAAAATGGTGACTGAAATGGGCAGCACGAGCGGCTCAAAAGCGGGGCTGACAACTGCCAAACCTTCTGACGCTGACAACACCGACATGGCCGGTGTGATCATGGAATCCCCATAAAAGAGCGCGGTTGCAAACACCCCGAGCATAACAATCGGGACAGACCAGCTTTTACCTTGCGCCTCGCGACTGATGAGCGCGAGCAAGGCCAGACTGCCGCCTTCTCCCTTATTGTCGGCCCGCAAGATCACCGTGACATATTTCAATGACACGACGACCATCATCGACCAGAAAATCAGGCTCAACACGCCATAGATATGCAGATGATCTGGCGGAATTGGGTGATGCCCGGCAAATGTTTCCCGAAAAGCGTAGATGGGACTCGTCCCGATATCGCCATAGACAATGCCGATTGCGGCAATCATCAACTTATGAAGCGGACCATGATTTTGATGGCCGTGTTCTTCAATGTCTTGGTAACGGGTGGAATTTGCTGCGGACTCACTCATTGCGAGGACCCATTAAATGCGCGACATCGCCAAAAAGGGGATGTGGCGTGATGAAAACGTCGCGCCCGCTAGCACGGTGCTGCACGCCCCGCAAATCATTTGGACGTGGCAGCGGGCGCCGTGGTGCCATTCTCCAACAGACCCGCCCGGCCCAGATCAGCCAACAATTTTTGTCGGAAGGGCGCGTCTAGTGGAATTGTAGCGATCAACTGCCGAAAAACTGGCTTTGCTTCCTCCGCGCGACCATTTTGGGCCAAGGCCATCGCATAAAAATACAGCGCCCCGGGATAGCCTGGCGCAATCTTCAATGCTCGTTTGTAACAATAATCTGCAGCGGGTGACAGAACACCACGGCCCTGCCCCACCATGGCATTGCCAAGGCCCGTCCAAAGCGCTGCGCTATTTGGGTTTGATTTAAGCGCACGTTGCAGCACAGCGGCGGCCAAATCAGGCCGATCAATCCGGAAATAGCTATCCGCTTGCGCCATAGCCTCAGCCTCTGTGCCAAATTTCCCAATCAACTCCCCTCGCGTCCCAGAATCTGCAAGCGGCATCGCTGGGGCTTCAGGCTTGGGCGCAACAGGCGCACCGGCTAAATTCGGGTCCCCCTGCAAAGAATAGCCGACAAGCCCTAAGGCAAGGGCTGCACCGGTTAAGGACAGCGCGCCCTGCGAGACACGACCAAATTTCCACAGAACAGCAATTGTCAGCAGACCAATAAGGATAACACCAAAGAGCGCCATTACCGGGCCTTTCTGCGAATACGGCTCATCGCAAGCCCTGTTCCGAACATGAGCAGAACCAACGGAAGGCCCCATAACACCAGTGACGATCCGCGAGTTGGTGGCGCATAGGTCACCCAATCACCATAACGCTCAACCAGCCACGCCCGAATGGCCTCTGGCTTTTCACCTTTCTGGATCCGCTCACGGATCAACGAGCGCATATCGCCCGCCATTTCGGCATCTGAATCTGCAATGGATTGGCCCTGACAGACAAGGCAACGGATTGTGGCCATCAAATCCTTCGCCTGACGTTCCTTGGCCGGATCTTTCAACTGAACATAGGCATAGGGCGCTGCATCCATACGAGAATCGGCCAGTACAGGTGCCGAAAGCCCAGCAAGGATCAAAAAAATAAGGCCGCGGATCATCATTCAGCCGCTTTCAAAGCAGCGAGAATCTTCGGCACATCCTCAGCGCGGATGTCACCCAAATGCTGCATCCGCACGACGCCCTTGCCATCAATCACAAAGCTTTCAGGCACCCCTGATGAGCCCAAGCTAATCTGCACTTGGCTTGAGACATCAGACCCAATCCGCGCATAAGGATCACCATGCTGGCGCAGAAAGGCGACCACATCTTCCGGCTTATCGCGAATGGCAATGGCGTGAATTTCAACACCTTGCTTTTCCAATTCCAACAGAATTGGGGCTTCAGTGGCGCACGGCAAACACCAGCTGGCAAAGATATTGAGCAAAACGGGCTTGCCTGACTTTAAATCTGCGCTGGAGAGACCCGGATGGCTGGCAATTGCCGCGGGCAAAGTAAAGTCTGGCACAGCTTTGCCGACCATCTTTGACGAGATGGTGCCGGATTCCGGGGCGATTAAGCCGCGCAACAAAACTCCGGCAAACAGCGCGAACACCATCAAGGGAACCCATAAGAGCAGTTTACGCATGTGTTGCCTCCCCCAGGCCCCGTCGTTCGCGCCACAGCCGACCCAGCAACGACAGCACACCGCCCAGAGCAATTAATCCACCACCCAACCAAATCAGCGTCACCCATGGCTTCCACCACAGACGAAGCTGCCAGCTTCCATCGGAATTTTGCTTGCCAAGTACCGCGTAAAGCTGGCCATCCCATCGCGTGGAGATTGCCGCTTCACTCGTATCCGTTGGCGGGTTGCTGTAATTGCGCGCCTGCGGTTTCAGTGTGAACGGTGTGCCCGTGCCCCGCTGGGCTTCCATAGTGGCTTCTAGCGCCGTCCAATTTGGCCCAATCACGGGCGCAACCATGACCAATCGAACATTGTACGGCCCCACGTCCGCTGCCTCGCCTTCACGCACGGCAACCAGCCGTTCCTTCATAAAGGCCGTGTCCGTCGCCATACCCGCAAGCGCTACAGCAACTCCAAGGTGTGAGACGACCATGCCCCATGTGAACAGCGGGGTACGGCGCAAATTACGGCCCCATAAAGGCGCAAGACTGCCCGCCGCGGCCAAAGCTGCCGCCGACAATCCCAACCAAGATAAAATGCTAATCTCTGGGGCCATCAAGCGGACAAGAACCAAAATGACAGCACCCAAGGCCAGAGGCAGTGCCATCCGACGCATCAGCGCGCTCGCCCCATCGCGCCGCCAGCGCATCAACGGGCCGGCGGCCATGGCAACAACCAGCAGCAGCGCGACAGACCCGGCTGCCGGATTAAAATACGGCGGGCCAATCGAAATCTGTTGCCCCATGGCCTGCGCCACAATGGGATAGAGCGTGCCAATCAGCACCACGCCGAGAATAACTGTGAGGAAGAGATTGTTGAGAACAAGCGCTGCCTCGCGGCTCACGGGGTCAAAAGTCGCGCCTTCGCGTACAGTTCCGACGCGCAGCGCAAAAAGCGTGAGCGCCGCTCCAATATAGATAAGCAGCAAGGCCAGAATGAAGGTGCCACGCTCGGGATCAACGGCAAAAGCGTGCACGCTGGTGAGAATGCCAGACCGGACAAGAAAAGTTCCAATCATCGACATGGAAAAGGCCACCACGGCCAGCATGATCGTCCAGGCGCGCAGGGCATCGCGTGTTGCCAGCACGGTCACGGAATGGAGCAGCGCAGTCGCCGCCAGCCACGGCATGAGAGATGCGTTTTCCACTGGATCCCAAAACCACCAGCCGCCCCAGCCCAACTCATAATAGGCCCAATAGCTGCCCGCCGTAATGCCAAGCGTTAAGAATACCCACGCCCCCAAAACCCAAGGCCGCATGGCACGCGCAAAGGCCGGGCCAACATCTTTGGTCAACAGCGCCCCAACAGCAAAGCTAAAGGCCACCGACATCCCAACATAGCCAAGATACAGCGTTGGCGGATGAAGCGCCAAGCCCGGGTCTTGCAGCAGAGGGTTGAGCCCATTGCCATCGGATGGGGCTGGGTTCAGCCGTGCAAAGGGATTGGAGGAAAACAGCAAAAAGGCATAAAAACCAAGCGCAATCAGCCCTTGCGCCATTAATGTGGCGATCAGCGTGTCACGCCGCACCCGACGTTCCAAAAGCGCGATGCCACTCCCCGAAAGCGACAGGATCGCCACCCAGAGCAGCATCGACCCTTCATGATTGCCCCAAGATCCAGAGAATTTGTACAGCCATGGCTTTTCAGAATGGCTGTTATCGGCCACCAGTTTGACTGACATATCTGAGATCATGAACAGATAGACCAGCACAGCAAAGGCGAATGTGGCTAGAACGCCTTGCGCTATCGCGACAGGCTTAATCGCATTTCCCAAATCTGGGCGATGCGGCATCTTTAGCGCCAAACCACCGAGCACGGATTGAAGAACCGCAAGGCCGGCCGCAAGCCACAAAAGCCCCAGCCCAATTTCAGCAATCATTGTGTCAGGCTACCTGTTTTGTGCATTTTGCCTTCCAATTCGGGCGGCATATAGCGTTCATCATGTTTGGCGAGCAGGTTCGTCGCAACAAAGCTGCCATCCTGCTGAAAATGCCCCTCAGCCACCACGCCTGATTTTTCCTTGAACAAATCGGGCACAATGCCTTTGAAACTCACCGGCACAGTCGCTTTGCCATCCTCCACGATGAAATGGATGGTGACCCCATCTGGATCATGGCGAATAGACTTTTCTTGCACCATGCCGCCCAAGCGGACCGCACGATCCAGCGGCAATTCCGATGGGTTAACATCGCCCGGCGCATAAAAGAATGAGGCTTCTTGCTTCAGCCCAGAGGCTGCCAGCAAACCCGCACCAATAACGGCAGCAAGTGCCAAGAGCGCAAGAATAAGCCGTTGCTTCTTCGCCTTCATTTGCCCTTATCCTTGCGCTCAAGCTCTGCCTCTGCGCGGCGCATGGCCAAATAGCTCCACAGGGTAACGGCGATCGTCGCCAAGCCCGTGAGCCCATAAGCAGCGATGATGAAAGGCCAGTGGTTCATGCGGCCGCCAATCGGCGCAACCGCGCCTCGCGCTTGGCCTCGGCCAGATTGGCCCGCATCCGCATCAGCACAATAGCCCCGAAAAGCAACGAAAAGCCAAGCAGTGTTGGGCCCAATGGCCACAGCAGCTCCGGCGCAATCGTCGACCCCTTTAGCGTGATAGACGGGCCTTGATGCAGGCTATTCCACCAAACGACTGAGCGGTTGATGATTGGAATATTTACTGCGCCAACAATTCCAAAAATAGCAGTTGCCCGACTGACACTGGTCCGCTCCTCGCTGGCATTGGCAAGGGCAATATACGCAAAATACAAGAAGAGGAGGACGAGCATAGAGGTCATCCGGCCATCCCATTCCCACCATGTGCCCCAAGTGGGCCGCCCCCAAATGGAACCAGTTATCAGACATAGCGCCGTAAACAGCGCCCCAGGAACAGCAATGGCGCGGGCCGCAACCCCTGCAAGTGGGTGGCGCCAAACAAGCTGCACAATGCTGGCAATCGCAAGGGCCGACCAGCCCCCCATGCCAAGCCAAGCCGCAGGCACATGAATATAGAGGATCCGGACGCTATCCCCTTGAAGATAATCTTTTGGGGTCAGCACAAGGCCCGCATAGCTGCCAGCAAGGATAAGGATAATCCCAGCAATGAGGAACACGGGCGTCAGTGGACGCGCGAGCTTCAGGAATCGAGCCGGATTGGCGTAGGCGTGCATTTCGGGACGCGCTTTAGGCGACAAGATGTCTTTGCGAAAGGGGATTTCTTGCCTCACCCCCCTCAACTTTAGGTCTTGCAACCCGCAAACTCTTCTGGCCTTGAGAAAACGGCCAACGGGACTCACGCCAATTCATGGCGGACCAAGCCGGGAACGAAAACACAGGAGCGGAATGACCAATGGGCATGCTCGACGGCAAAGTAGTTGCAGTAACGGGCGCCGGCCGCGGCGTTGGACGAGAAATTGCCTTGTTGTGCGCCAAAGAGGGCGCGGCAGTGGTAGTGAATGATTTGGGCACTTCCGGTGAAGGGGAAGGCACAGACCTTTCCCCCGCTGAAGAAACCGTGGCAGACATCCAGCGCGCCGGCGGCAAGGCCTTGGTGAATGGCGCCAGCGTCGCAGACCCCAAGGGGGCTGCATCAATCATTGAAGACGCTGTGAAGGCCTTTGGCCGTATTGACGCGGTTGTGAACAATGCGGGCATTTTGCGCGACCGCATCTGGCACAAAATGAGCCATGAAGATTGGCAGGCCGTGATTGATGTCCATCTCAACGGCTGTTTCAACGTCTCCAAGGCGGCCACGCCCTATTTCAAGGATCAGGGGTCGGGCAGCTTCATCCACTTTACCTCAACCTCGGGCCTGATTGGTAATTTTGGGCAAGCCAATTATTCGGCGGCAAAATTGGGCATTGTCGGCCTATCACAGTCCATCGCGCTGGATATGGCGCGAGCGGGCGTCCGCTCCAACTGCATCGCGCCTTTTGCCTGGAGCCGCATGACAGCTTCCATCCCCGCCACAACAGAAGAGGAAAAAGCCCGCGTTGAACGGCTTAAGACCATGAGTGCGGATAAGATTGCGCCTTTGGTTGTTTTCCTAGCCTCCGATGCATCCAGCGAAGTGACCAACCAGATTTTCGCTGTGCGCAAGAATGAGATCTTCTTGTTTTCCAAGCCCCGGCCCATCCGGTCGATGCATCGCAGCGACGGGTGGAGCGCTGAAACAATTGCAAGCGAGCTTTTGCCTGCCTTCCGCCCAAGTTTTGCTGACCCAGCAGAGCGGTCGGGCGATGTCTTCCCTTATGATCCTGTGTGATGGAGAGCCCTATGTCCGGCATGGACCCCGAGATTTTTGACGCTTTCATTGATCAACTGCGCCGCTATGTGCGCGAACGGCTGATCCCGGCTGAAGCCGATGTCATCGCGCAAGACCGCATCCCAGAAGACATTCTTCAGGAAATGCGTGACATGGGGCTGTTTGGCATCACCATTCCCGAAGAATTTGGCGGGGCTGGTATGAATGTCAGCCAATATATCGAAACCGTGAAGCAACTCGCTTATGCGGCTCCAGCCTACCGCTCCACGGTGTCTATCAACATTGGGATGACGGGCAGCGCGATCAAGAATTTCGGGACGCCAGAGCAAAAGGCCCATTGGCTGCCGCGCATTGCCTCGGGGGAAATTGCCTGTTTCGGCCTCACAGAGCCGGGCAGCGGCTCGGATTCCGCCGCCATGCAGACAACAGCAGTGCAAGAGGGCAATGGCTATCGCCTCAACGGCACAAAGCGCTACATCACCAACAGCCCACACGCCAAAATCGGCCTGATCATGGCGCGCACCAACAAAGAAGCGCTGCCCAAAAACGCTCATGTCTCGGCCTTCATTGTCGATATGACATCGCCGGGCATCAGCATTGGCAGCCCGGATAAAAAAATGGGCCAAGCAGGCGCCCATATTGCCGATATTAACATGGATGATGTGAAGATTCCGGGGGATGCTTTGGTTGGCGGCGTTGAGGGGCGCGGCTTTCAAATTGCCATGCAAAGCCTTGATAACGGGCGACTTTCTGTCGCTGGCATGGCCGTTGGCATGGGCCGCCGCGCGCTTGATACGGCTGTGCGCTACGCAACCGAGCGCAAGGCCTTTGGCGAGGCGATTAGCAATTTCCAGCTGATCCAAGCCATGCTCGCCGATAGCGATGCCGAGCTTTATGCCGCCGAATGCATGATTGCCGATGCCTGCGCCCGCGCCGATCGCGGTGAAAACATCGTCCGCAAGGCGGCGGCGGCCAAGATGTTTGCAACGGAGGCCTGTGGCCGCGTGGTTGACCGCTGTGTGCAGGTTTATGGCGGCGCAGGGTATCTGGCCGAATATGAGGCAGAGCGCTTCTTCCGCGATGCGCGCATCTTGCGGATTTACGAAGGCACCACGCAAATCATGCAGCTGCAAATTGCCAAGCATATGCTGCGGGATTTTGCCGCCAATGGTCATGTCTGGTCGTAAGAACCATGTATAACTTATTGCCAAACCTCAGTATTATTGAAGCGTCGTCCTTCGTCGCTTCTCCAACGGCTGGGCTGTATTTGGCGCAAATGGGCGCGGATGTGATCCGTGTTGACCAAATTGGTGGCGGGCCAGATTTCAATCGCTGGCCCAAGGCAGACAATGGCCGCAGCCTGTATTGGGAAAATCTGAACCGGGCCAAAAAGTCTGTCGCACTGGACCTTGGCCGGGCGGAGGGCCGCGAATTATTGGCCGCACTCGTTCAGAAAACGGGCCAATTCATCACCAACTTCCCGGTTAACGGGTTTTTGGCGCATGATGCACTGGCGCAGGGCCGAGTAGACCTCGTCACGGTGCGCATCATGGGGATGGCCGATGGCGGCCCGGCGCTCGATTATACAGTAAACAGTGCCGTTGGTTATCCCGACCTGACAGGTCCAGGGCCAGAGCCCGTCAATCACGTCCTGCCCGCATGGGATTTGCTGACCGGCGCCTATGCCGCTTTTGCCATGCTCGCGGCCCTCCATCATCGCGATGCCACGGGCCAAGGGCAGGAAGTCCGTGTACCCTTATCAGATGTTGCGATTGGCACAGTCGCCAATTTGGGCTCCTTGGCAGAAGTGCTAACCTTTGGGGCCAACCGGGAGAGGCTTGGCAACGCCGTCTATGGCGCTTTTGGACGTGATTTTGTGACGCAAGATGGTGTCCGCCTGATGATTATGGCGATCACGCCCCGCCAATGGTCGGGCTTGGTTGCGGTTTTGGGCATTGCCAATGAGATTGCGGTTATCGAGGCTGATCGCGGCGTTTCCTTCGCCAAAGATGAAGGCGTGCGCTTTGAGCACCGCGATGTGCTGTTTCCCCTCGTCGCGCAAAAAGTGTCCAGTTGGACCTATTCAAAGCTAAAGGCTGCACTTGACGATGTGGGGGGCTGTTATGGCCCTTATCAAACCATGCTCGATGCCGCGCGCGACCCAGAATTGGTCAGCAATAACCCGATATTTGGCACAGCAAATAACCCCAGCGGAGCCGTCTATCCCGCAGCAGGCAGCTTTGCGACATTGCCCGGGCAAGATCGGCACCCCCCTGCCCCAGCGCCTTATCTTGGCGCACATAGTGAAGAGATCCTCTCCATGCGCTTGGGACTGGGGAGCGGGGCGATAGCCAAGCTGATTGATGCAGGGATTGTGGGCGTCCATGGCTGAACTGTCCCTTATTGATCTCACAAAGTCCGCATTGGCTGCGGCACAAGGCTATGCCGCTGCGGCCCAATCCTGTCTGCGCACGCGCCTTTCCTCCTCCAGTCTCGAGGCCGAGCAACATGCCGCACATGGCTATGCATGGGTGGAAACCAGCATTGCAGCGCTGCGCGCCGTTGCCCTCTGGCTTGAGACGCTTGAGGCCCAAGGCCGGGCAACCGAAGCTGACCGACTGGCTGTCCGCATTGGTTTTGGCGAGACGCTGTCCCAATTGCTCGGTGGTCTGCCCATGGGCCAGAATGAGTTTATTCGCCCGGCCGGGCTGGGCGCAGAGGACGCTGCCCGCAAATTGAGTGAAGACCAGGCCGTGCAAGCCTTTGTAAAGCAGGGGAATACGGCCGACAACCGGCTGGACCTGATCCACCATCTGCGCTCAGGCCAGATGATTACGGACCAGACCGGCGATCCCTTTATCGACAGCATTCGAGACCAATATCGGCGCTTTACCGATGATCGTATCCTTCCCTTTGCGCATGGCTGGCATCTTGAGAATGCGCTGATCCCGGAAGCCACAATTGCGGAAATGGCGGCCCTAGGCACTTTTGGCGTTTGCATTCCGGAAGACTTTGGGGGCCTTGGCCTTGGCAAGCTGGTGATGTGCATCATCACTGAAGAATTGTCGCGGGGGTGGATTGGGGCTGGATCGCTCGGCACACGATCAGAAATTGCGGGAGAATTGATCGTGCTGGGTGGCACTGAGGCACAAAAGGCCCAGTGGCTGCCACGCATTGCCTCTGGCGACGTTCTGCCGACCGCCGTCTTTACCGAGCCGGATACGGGCTCTGACATGGCAAGCCTTGCCACGCGGGCCATGCGCACGCCGCAGGGGTGGGAAATCCATGGCGCCAAGACCTGGATCACGCATGCCGCGCGGTCCGACATGATGACGCTGCTCGCCCGCAGCCTGCCCAATGAAAAAGGCTATGCGGGCCTCTCCATGTTCCTCATCCCCAAGCCGAGAGGAACCGATGAACTTCCCTTCCCGGCACCGGGCATGGCGGGCAGCGAAATTGAGGTGCTTGGTTATCGCGGCATGCGTGAATATGCGCTGCAATTTGATGGACTCATAGCCCCGGAAGACGCGCTTTTAGGCAGCGTTGAGGGCCAAGGCTTTAAGCAATTGATGCGCACCTTTGAAGGCGCGCGGATCCAAACAGCGGCGCGGGCCGTGGGCGTGGCACGCCGGGCCTTTGAGCTGGGCTATGATTATGCGCTTTCCCGCAAGCAATTTGGCAAGCCGTTAATTGATTTCCCGCGTGTCAGTGACAAACTCGCCATGATGGCCGTCGATACACTTTTTGCCCGTGAGATGACCTATTTTGCAGCGCGCGAGAAGGATTTGGGCAAGCGATGCGATATTGAAGCGGGCATGGCGAAACTGCACGCGGCCCGCGTCTCTTGGGCCAATGCCGACGCTGCGCTGCAAATCCATGGCGGCAATGGCTATGCGCTGGAATATGAAATTAGCCGCATTTTGTGCGATGCGCGTATCCTGAACATTTTTGAGGGCGCAGCCGAAATTCAGGCGCAAGTTATTGCGCGTGGCAAGCTGCAAGACAGGAATTAACATGAACGATTACAGTCACATCCGGCAAGAAGTTGAAAAATTGTGTCAGCAATTTCCGGGTGACTATTGGCGTGCCAAGGATAAAGACCGCGCCTACCCGACTGAGTTTGTTCAAGCTCTGGGCGATGCGGGTTATCTGGCCGCCCTCATTCCTGAGGAATTTGGTGGCGCAGGCCTGCCCCTGTCCGGCGCGGCGGCCATTTTGGAAGAAATCCAACGCCAAGGCTGCAATGGCGGCGCGTGTCATGCGCAAATGTACATCATGGGCACTTTGCTGCGCCACGGCTCTGACGCACAAAAGGCACATTATCTGCCGCAAATTGCGACGGGGAAGCTCCGCCTGCAAGCCTTTGGCGTGACTGAGCCGACCAGCGGCACGGATACTCTTTCGCTCAAAACCACTGCGCGGCGCGAGGGCGATGGCTATATCGTCAACGGCCAGAAGATTTGGACCAGCCGTGCCGAACATTCTGACCTCATGCTGCTTCTGGCGCGCACAACTCCGCGCGATCAGGTGGCGAGCAAGACGGATGGGCTCTCGGTTTTCCTCGTCGATATGAATGCCGCAAAAGGCAATGGGCTCACCACCCGTCCAATTGAGACGATGATGAACCATTCGACGACGGAGGTTTTCTTTGAGGATATGCGCGTGCCGGCCGCCAATTTGATTGGCGAGGAAGGCAAAGGCTTTCGCTACATTCTCTCGGGCATGAACGCGGAACGTCTGTTGATTGCGGCGGAATGCATTGGCGATGCCAAATGGTTCATTGAAAAGGCCAGCAGCTACGCCAAAGAACGCGTTCTGTTCAACCGTCCCATTGGACAAAATCAGGGAGTCCAATTCCCCATTGCCCGTGCTTATGCGCAGATGCGTGCAGCGGAATTGCTGGTCCATGAAGGTGTCCGCAAATATGAGGCGGGCGAAAATTGCGGCGAGGAAGCCAATATGGCGAAGATGCTCGCTGCCGAAGCCAGCTGGGCAGCGGGCGAAGCCTGTATTCAGACGCATGGCGGCTTTGGCTTTGCCGCCGAATATGACATTGAGCGCAAGTTCCGCGAAACCCGGCTCTATCAAGTCGCTCCTATCAGCACGAATATGATCCTGTCTTACGTCGCCGAGCACGTGCTTGGCCTACCCCGGAGCTATTAATGGGCGCGTGGGACGCTTGGATCGGGCGCAGCGAAATCCGTGAGGATGTTCTAACCACCGGCCTGCTTGCCCGATTTAAGGCGACGCTGGATCAGCCCTTAGAGGACGATATCGCCCCGCAAGGCCTCCACTGGTGCCTGTGCCTGCCCGATGCGCCAACGTCTCGTCTCGGAGCAGATGGCCACCCCATCCGCGATGATCGCCCCACCAGCTTCTTGCCTCCCATTCCCCTGCCCCGACGGATGTGGGCCTCAAGCGCCGTTGAATTTTTGGGGCCCATTCAAGCCGGCGACATTATCCGCCGCGTCTCAACTGTTGAGAAGATCAGTGAAAAAACTGGCAGCAGTGGCAGCTTAGTGTTTGTGGATGTGGCGCACGAAACGCAAGCCAATGGCCGGATTGTGGTGCAAGAGCGGCAAACCATTGTCTATCGCGATGCGAGCACAGCCCCTGCAACGCCGCGCCCGGCCGATTGCGATGAGCCTCCGCTTTCCGGCTGGGATTGGCACCGAGCAATCACGCCAAGTGAACCTCTGCTTTTTCGCTATTCCGCGCTGACATTTAACAGCCATCGGATCCATTATGACTTGCCCTATGCGCAAGGTGAGGAAGGGTATCGCGGTCTGGTGGTGCATGGGCCATTGACGGCAAGCCTGTTGCTTGACCTTGCAGCGCGCCACCTCGGCCCGAACCAGCTCACACGCTTTGCCTTTCGCGGCCAATCCCCCGCTTTTGCGGGCGAGCCGCTTTATCTTGTTGGAAAGCAAGACGGCCCGACCATCCACCTCGCCGCTTTAGGCGGGGATGGCCGGACCGTCATGTCCGCCGAAGGTGCAGTTTAGCTGCACCTAAGCTCAATAAATTACGCGCCTTTGTGCGGCAGGATCAGATATTTATCTCCCGTCCGCTTGGCGTTGTAAGCATGAAGCGTCTCGAGGTTGAGCGCCTCTTCCAGAGAAATTTCATGGCTATACTGGCTGGCAAAGGTGGTTGTCAGTTCCGCAACCACGCGCGCGCGCATCTTTTCCACCACTTCCGGACCAACTTTTTGCATGAAGGGCGTCAAGAGCCAGCCGGAGACTGACCATTGGAAGCCAAAGCTGCGCGTGAGCGTTGTGGGCGAAACATCCAGCGCCCCGTAAATATAAAGCTGCTTGAACGTGTCTGAGCCATAGCGGCTATATTCCTTCATCCGCTTCACGGCCGCTGCTTCGATACAGGCAAGGATCTGCCCACCCAGCTTACCGCCGCCAATCGCGTCAAAGGCACAGGTGATGCCAGTTTCCACCAAGGCGGCCGTCAAATCATCCATGAAGCTGGCGCTTGTGCTATCCAGCACATAGCGCGCGCCTTGGCCTTTCAGAAGGTCCACTTGCGCCTGGCTGCGCACCACATTGATCAAAGGCATGCCATCCGCCAAGCAAATGCGATTGAGCATCTGGCCCAGATTGGAGGCAGCCGCCGTGTGGACGATGCCTGTATGGCCCTCGCGCTTCACCGTTTCCACAAAGCCCAATGCGGTCAGCGGGTTGACGAAGCATGACGCACCGTCGCGCGGATTGGTGCCATCAGGCAATGGGAGGCACATTTGCACCGGCAAGGTGCGATATTGGGTATACATGGCACCGCCCAGCACAGCGACGGTCTTGCCCATCAACGCCTGCGCGGCAGGTGATGCGCCAGCCGCGACCACAATGCCGCTCGCTTCATTGCCAATGGGCATGGCTTCACCCACGCGCCCGGCCATGGCCCGCATACCAGCAGGTGACACCTCTGCCTCAATCGCCGGGCGGCCATGTTGCTGCGTTGCCCGGGCAGTCGACATATCGGCAGCCCCAACCAGCAGCCCCAGGTCAGACGGGTTGATGGGCGCTGCCAACACCTTCACCACGACTTGGTCGTCACGCGGTGCCTGCACAGGCACATCCGCCAAGGATAGTTGCAGCTTGCCCTCTGGTGTGACCAAGGTCAGCATTTGCACATTAGATGTCGGCAAGTCAGTCATCATTACTCTCCAAAAAATCAATTTGCGACAGTGCTAGCGTGTTGCTTTGAGGCTCACAATAGCAGCAAAAGGGCGCATTTTTGGGTGGCACCCCCGAGCTGAGATGAAATTCCCCACCGCGCGTCCCGCATACTTGCAACGTCTGCCGGTTTACGTAAAGGTAAAGTTCGACTCATCGCATTGCATTTTCAGGAGAGACACATGGCAGACGCTTATATCATTGACGCTTGTCGCACCCCACGCGGCATTGGCAAGCCGGGCAAAGGTGCCCTCTCCCATATGCATCCGCAGCATCTGGCGGCCACCGTGCTCAAGGCGCTGAAAGAGCGCAACAATTTGAAGACCGAAGATGTTCAGGACGTTATCTGGTCCACCTCAACGCAAAAGGGCAAGCAAGGCGGCGATCTGGGCCGCATGGCAGCACTTGACGCCGGTTATGACATCCGCGCCTCGGGCATGACGCTGGACCGCTTCTGCGGCGGCGGCATCACCTCAGTCAATTTGGCAGCGGCCACGATCATGTCGGGCATGGAAGATTTGGTCATCGCGGGTGGCACCGAGATGATGAGCTATACGCAGACCATTGGTGCAGAAGAAGCCAATGCGGGTTTGAAGCCGCTGGGCATGGGCTCAGGCAATATGCGCCTGATGAAAGTGCACCCGCAATCACACCAGGGCGTCTGTGGCGATGCGATTGCGGCCAAGGAAGGCATTACCCGCGAAGTGGTCGACCAACTGGGCTATGACAGCCAAGTGAAGGCCAAAAAGGCCATTGCTGAAGGCGCATTCGATAAGTCGCTGGTGACCGTCTATAATGAAGACGGCAGTGTGGCGCTGGATCATGAGGAATTTCCGCGTCCTGACACCACCCTGGAAGGACTGTCGTCGCTCAAGGCCTCTTTTGATGGCATGGCCGATTTTGATCTGGGCGGCGGGATGACCTTCCGCAAGCTGATCCAGATGAAATATCCCGATCTCAACTGGACTGGCGTTCACCATGCAGGCAATAGCTCGGGCGTGGTGGATGGTGCAGCGGCCGTTCTGCTCGCCTCTAAGGACTATGCCCATAAAAATGGCCTAAAGCCCCGCGCGCGCGTGGTTGCCTTTGCCAATGAAGGCGATTGCCCAACGCTGATGCTCAACGCCCCCGTGCCTGCTGCAAAGAAGGTTCTGGCCCGTGCAGGCCTGACGGTGGACGATATTGATCTGTGGGAAATCAACGAAGCTTTTGCCGTTGTCGCGGAAAAGTTCATGCGGGACCTGAACCTTGATCGCAGCAAGGTGAATGTGAATGGCGGCGCTTGCGCATTGGGCCATCCCATTGGCGCGACAGGCTCTATCCTGATCGGCACCGTGCTGGATGAACTGGAGCGTCGCAACCTGAAGCGCGGTCTTGTCACCATGTGCGCCGCTGGTGGCATGGCGCCGGCCATCATCATCGAGCGCGTCTAACCATGAGCTACCGGGCCGTTCTCTGCACGCGGCTGGACGGCCCGGATGCTCTGGAAATTCAACCTCAAGAGCCAGCGCCCCTCGCGGCAAACGAGGTGCGGTTGCGCGTGCGCGCGGCGGGACTCAATTTCCCTGATTTGTTGATGACACGCGGCGGATATCAGTTCCGCCCGAATTTGCCCTTTGTTCCCGGCATGGAAAGCGCGGGCGACGTTATAGAAATTGGCCCCGGCGTAACGTCTGTGGCCGTGGGTGATCGTGTGATTGCCCCAGTGCGGCTGGGCGCTTTTGCTGAGCAAGCGGTGGCGCAAGAGGCGGGCATTCTCCCCCTGCCCGATCAATTTGACTATGCCGAAGGCGCGGCTTGGTACATCTCGGCCACAACAGCTTGGCACGCGCTACATGAAAAGGCCAACATTCAACCCGGTGAAACTTTGCTCGTGCTGGGTGCGGGTGGCGGCGTGGGCATGGCGGCCGTGCAATTGGGAAAACATAAAGGGGCGAACGTCATTGGCCTTGCCTCGACCGCGGAAAAGGCAGCCGCCATTCGCTCCGTCGGCGCAGATGCCTGCTTTTTGAATGATCAGCCTGACCTGATTGAGGCCATCAAGGCAGCAACGGGCGGCAAGGGTGTGGATGTGGTCTATGACCCCGTTGGCGGACCCTTGGCGCTCACGGCCACGCGCACCTTGGGCTGGGGTGGCCGGTATCTGATTGTGGGCTTTGCCAGCGGAGAAATCCCAAGCTTTCCCGCCAATCATGCGCTTATCAAAGGGTATAGCATCATGGGCCTGCGGGCAGGTGAAGCCACGCGGCGTGATCCGGCCTTGGCGGCACGCACCGCGCAGGCCTTGCGGGATTTGGCTGCCCAAGGTGTCATGCGCCCGCATATCTCGCACCACTTCTCGCTTGAGGAAGCCGCAAAAGCCTTAAACGCGATGGACCAGCGGCAGATTATTGGCCGCGCGGTGATCCTGCCGTGACGGAACATCCGAGGCGGGCCTTTAAAATCCTGACCGCAGACCAATGGGCGCAATTTGAAGCGGATGGCGAGTTCCACGGCGCGCCCATTGATCTTGCCGATGGCTATATCCACCTCTCCACAGCGGAACAGGTGGCAGGAACCCTTGCCAAGCATTTTGCCGATCAATCGGGCCTCGTCATTGCCGAAGTTGATTTAGACGCCGTCTCCCCGCTTGTCCGGTGGGAGGAATCGCGCGGTGGCGCGTTATTCCCCCATGTCTATGGCGTCTTGCCGATCAGTGCCGTCTGCGGTGTGGAGCAGACCCCATCAGCTTAATCGCGCCCTGACGACACCTGTGGCAATCAACACCTGCCCCCCGAAATAGAGCGGCCAGATCAATACCTGCGGGAGCATTGAGCCTGCCAATGGCCCCGTCCGCGCAAAAATCAGCAAATCTGAGACTGCAAATAACACGGCCCCCAGCCCAACCCAATGGCGCGGAAAGTGGCTGACCCACGCTGTTGCGGCCATGGCCCCCAGCACCATTGCATAGCCCAAAACAGGCAATTGGCCCGAGAGTGCCCAGGATAGTGCAGGCACAGCAAGGAACAGGGCAAGTGCTGCTACGCGATGCAGACCCGTGCAATTCTGATCCCGATTGCGCCAATAGAGGTGGATCGCCACCAAATGCCCCAGCGCGAACAAGGCCGCGCCGGCCGTAAACGCAATGTCCAGCACAACATCCCCCGCCGCGCCAAACGCCATAACGAGCGCAATCTGCCGCACATCCCGATCCGCACCTGAACAGGCCGCATAGAGCGCGAGCAAGCCAACGCCCAGCCCCTTCCACAAGATGATGGCAGGCCCCTTCCAGAGCGCAAGCACGGGAACCATATAGCTGATCCCGGCAATAAGTGCGGCCATCAGGACACGCCGCGCCCAAATCGATTGTGTCATCACCCTCTCCCTTACCCACCAAATTGCCGTCTGCGGGCAGGTCTGTCCAGCAAGAGCCATGCTAGCCCCTCGCCAATTGCCCCAGCTTTGCCTAAAGGCAGCGGCATGGATCACCAGATACACATTATTGGCGGCGGGCTTGCGGGATCAGAAGCAGCTTGGCAATTGGCAGAAGCAGGCATCAAGGTGCGGCTTTCTGAAATGCGTGGCTCGGGTGAGCGGACGGCCGCGCATCAAAGCGATGATTTGGCCGAGCTCGTCTGCTCCAACAGTTTTCGATCCGACGATGCGGATCGCAATGCCGTTGGCCTGATCCATCAGGAATTGCGGCGCCTGGGTTCGCTGATCATGCGGAGCGCCGATGCCCACCGTGTGCCTGCTGGCTCCGCTTTGGCTGTTGATCGGGACGGCTATATGGCCGCCGTAACCGCTGCAATTGCCCAGCACCCCAATATCACGCTGGTCCGCGAGCGCATTGATGCCTTGCCCCAAGGCCCAGCGATTATCGCCACAGGCCCGCTGACTGGCAGTGCGCTTGCTGAAGCGATTGCTGCTGAAACCGGCGAAGAGGCGCTCGCCTTTTTTGACGCGCTTGCCCCAATTGTGCACCATGAAACCATCAATATGGACGTCGCTTGGATGGCCTCGCGCTGGGATAAGGGCGATACCAAGGATTATATCAATTGCCCGATGGACAAGGACCAATATCTGGCCTTTCACGCCGCGCTGATTTCTGGCGAGAAGACTGAGTTCAAAGAATGGGAAGCCAATACGCCCTATTTTGATGGCTGTATGCCCATTGAAGTGATGGCGGAACGCGGCGTCGATACGCTGCGCCATGGCCCAATGAAACCTGTTGGGCTCGACAACCCCAAAACGGGCCGCTGGCCCTATGCTGTCGTGCAATTGCGGCAAGATAATGCGCTTGGCACGTTGTGGAACATAGTTGGCTTTCAGACCAAGCTGAAACATGCCGAACAGGTGCGCATCTTCCGCATGATCCCGGGGCTGGAAAATGCCCAATTCGCCCGCCTCGGCGGCTTGCATCGCAACACCTTCATCAAATCCCCCAAATTGCTTGACCCGTCGCTCCGCTTGAAATCACGCCCCAATATTCGCTTTGCGGGCCAGATTACGGGGTGTGAAGGCTATATTGAAAGCGCCGCCATTGGCCTTTTGGCTGCACGGTTCTGGATAGAGGATCTGCGCGGTTCAGCCCCCAGCCTGCCCCCGGCAGAAACAGCGCTTGGTGCGCTTCTCGGCCATATTACAGGCGGTGCAGATGCGGACACATTCCAGCCGATGAACGTCAATTTTGGGCTCTTCCCCCCATTATCGGGCGTCAACCGCAAGGCAGATCGCAAGCAGATGTATACCGATCGCGCACGATTGGCCTTTGGCGCATGGCAGGGGCTTGAGGCGCCTCAGCCTTCGGCACCATCCCCCAGCGCCGCACTGGCAGGCTGATCCCCGGGCGGACATTTTGCCACTGGCCGCGCCTTTCGAACGGGCTTCGTCGCGGCAAACTCAGCTCGGTCAAGTGATTGAGATTTGTCTTTATCGGCCTTGAGATATTTATCCGTCGCTTTGGCAGCATATTCAGCAAATGAGAGGCTGCCATTCTGATCCAGATCGAGGCGGGCAAATGCCTTTTGCCGACTGGCTAAAAACTCCATGCGCGCAATACGCCCATCCCCATCGGCGTCATATCGATCAAAGCGCCGCATTTCTTTTGTCCGTTCATCCGCTTGCGGCGGCGACGGAACGTCTTCTGGCACAGATGAGGCACGTTGGGGCTGCGCGGCAGAGGCTGTGGCGTTTGGCGCCATGTATCGAGATAGGCCAAATCCAAGGCCAATAAGCGCCAGACAGCCCAAACCGAGGAGGAGAACACGCCGCATACAGCCCCCGCACGCATTGTACAGACCCGCCATATTCCGCAATTAACAAGCCGTGTCTAGTCGAATTAGCGGGTCAGACTGGCCAGAAGCAGACGAACATAGTGTCGCGGGCCGAAGCCCCGGATCGGTATGCGCTGCTGCTGGACGTCATGTGCAGCAACCATAAGGGCCAATCGCAAAGGCCGTTCAACTGTGGACCTGCCAAGCTGGGCGTCTGGCAACAGATCTTGCGCAACTGCCAAACACACCGCCGCCAATTCGGGATCCGACAGATGCGCTGCCAAGTCCCAAAGCGCCCATATGCCACCTGCTGCGACTATCGCTGGCGATGATTGCCCGGCCAAAAGCGAAAACAACCCACCCCCGCGGCCCTGCGCATAGGCTTGCAGGTCCTCTGCGCTCAGGGCTTCTGCCCCTGCAATCTGGCCCCAGCCTTCAACACAGCGGCCAATATACTGGCGATCAAAATCAGTCAGCCCCGGCTTGCGTAAGGCGTCAACCAAGGGCTCGCCGCGGCCCTTGCCCTCATCTCCTTGAACCAGCACATCGCGCCACCAAGCAAGACGAATGGCCATGATCGCCGGCTCACGCCCGCCCTGCAAAATGGCAGCCAAACGCTCATCCCAATGCCACCACAATGCCTGACGGGTGCGGGCATCCGATGGGGCATAGCCTAATAATAGGCGAGACAGCGGGGCGCTGGGGCGTAAGTTAACCATAGCAATTAGCGAGACCGCAACGCCTGCCGGGATATATGCCCTGCCGGTCCAAATTCACACGCGATATGGTCACTCTCAGGGCTCCAAGGCATGACGCATAAATCAGCTGCAGCGCCAGCACCAAATGCCGGCAGCCTTTTGGCAAGGCTTCGGCGCAATCGGGCAGGCAATATTGGCCTTATGGCCGTCGTCATTGCGGTGCCTTTGATGCTGATGGTGGACGGGTCCATTGACATGGGCCGCGTTTACTTGATCAAGGATCAGTTGCAAGGGGCGTGCGATGCGGCAGTCCTATCCACGCGTAAGTCCGTGACGCAGGGCAATTTAACGGCTGAGGCAAAATCCGCTGGGCAAGATTTCTTTGCCGCAAATTTTGCTGATGGGAGCTATGGCGCAAGCAACACCAAATTTGAATTGACGCTGGATTCAAATGGCGCGGTGCGCGGCACAGCGACAGCCACAACACCTATGGGCCTTCTCCGGGGGGTGACGGGCGGCGGAGGGACCATGCACGTCGCTTGCGCTGCCAATATGCAAATTGGCCATACCGATATTGTTTTTGCTCTCGACACAACAGGATCCATGGCGCTTTCCAACCCCGGCGACAGCCAGTCTCGGCTCGACGCCATGCAAGAGTCCGTTCTGGAATTCACTGGATCTCTCAACACCGCTGCAAATGGCACAGACGCGCGTATCCGCTTTAGCTTCCTACCCTTTTCGTCAAACGTGAATGTTGGCTATCTGCTAAAGCCCGAGTGGCTGGTCGATAACTGGACCTATCAAAGCCGCGTTGCAAAAGGGCCGCCAGCGACGGCCCCGGCTGATCCAGATAAGGATAATGGCGATTGGAAATTCATCAGTGGGTCCAAGACCATCTCCTACCAAGATGGAAAAGTCGAACGTGTCGAAGCAACGATAAGTGAAATTGGCGGCAAGGGCGCTTCATTTAAATGCGTGAATGTCCCGAAAGACACCGACACATCAGACACAAGCTATACCAGCTGGAGCCCCAGCGAAACCGCACTGCCGCGCTCTCGGCGGGCAACTCGTACGAAGACTGGCACCGATTATAGCGGCTCGGTAAAAGATGGAAAATGCCGCATTAAAGTGACCAAATATAACAGCTATCGCGAATGGCGGATCGAAACCATTCTAAAATCTGCGCCAGATACTGAGTATAATTGGGTTTATCGTCCGGTGGACTATAATGTGGCCTCTCTTGCGGGCAACGGTGTTTCGCAGACAAAACGGACACTGCTTGTTCCCCGATTAGGCGATGCTCAGTCGGACGTGCTGGTAACATGGGATGGCTGTATTGAAGAGCGCAGTACAGTTGCGACGGATGATTTCAGCCCAATTCCTGACCAAGCCTATGATCTCGATATTGATCTTGTGCCCTTTAATGATGACACGCGCTGGCGGCCCTTTCTGCCCCAGCTTGTTTACCGGCGCAAAGACAAACAAGATTGGAGCTTAGATGATTGGGAAACCACACATAACTCCACGCGCGCGGATGAATATAAAAATGGCGACGCTGCTGTATGCCCGAGCCAAGCCACCCGCTTGAGCCCCATGTCGCGCGATCAGGTGCGGACTTACATCACATCGCTTGAGGCCAAAGGTACAACGTACCTTGATATTGGGATGATCTGGGCGGCGCGGCTCATTTCACCAACCGGCATATTCCGTAACAACAATGCCCTTGGTCCGGATGGCGGCCCCATTTCTCGCCACATCATTTTCATGACTGATGGCGCGATTGAGACACATAATTTTGTTTACGACGCCTACGGGCTATCTGCACTGGACCGTCGACGAACAGACCCGAACGAGCTGCCTGATAATGCGCAGCAGGACGCATTGGTCGATGCCCGGTTTCGCGCCGCCTGCGAAGCGGCCAAGGCCAAGGGAATTACCATCTGGACCATTGCATTTGGGACCGAACTGACGGATTCCCTCAAAAGCTGTGCAAGCGACACACATTACTTCATGGCCGCAAATGCGCGTGAATTAAGTGCTACATTTAGCAGTATCGCGCTTGATATTGCTCGCCTGAGGCTTGTCGAATGAGCCGCGCAGTAGAGCCATTCGTCATGTCGCAGGCGCGTCGGGCAAAAGCCTGTGAACAGGGGGCCGCCGCCTTAGAATTTATCCTGATTGTGCCCATTTTCCTGGCCATTTCGGGGGGGCTTTTAGAATTTGGGTATGACGCCTATCTGCGGGCGCAGCTGGGCGGCATTGTTAGCAACGCTGCACGCGACATCACCTTGGAAAGCAGTGCCGATCAAACCGCCCAAAGCGCGCTGAATGCAAGCGTCAGCGCGGCGGTCCGGCAGATTGAACCCAATGCCCAACTGCGCTTCAAAATAGAAAGTTTCCGCAGATATGCATCTGCGCGTGACCCGGCCGAACCATTTGTCGATGCGAATGAAAATGGCCGTTGCGACAAGGGTGAAAGCTATGAAGACCTAAATGGGGATCGATATTATTCCGCCAACAGCGCCATATCTGGCCTTGGCACTGCCGATGATGTCGTCGTCTACACCGTCACGGTCAGCTATAATCGATTATTCGGATTTATGCAGGCCATGGGCCTTGCCCGCCGCGCTGAGTATAGCGTTACGCGGATGCTGAAGATTCAACCCTATTCGTCCACCCGCCCTATCTTCGTGCGAACGTGCACATGATCCGAGCACTCCTCCAAAATAATCGGGCCACCGCTTCGGTTGAGCTGCTGCTTGTTACGCCGCCATTATTGTTTCTTGGCTGGGCCGGAATTGAACTAACGCATCGGATCACCACGCAAAGAGCCGTATCCGAAATCGCACAACTTGTGGCTGACAATGCGTCACGCGCTGGCGACAGCACCGCCCTGGGTCAAATTCCTTTACGCGAGTCTGACATTAACGATGTGTTGGATGGCGCAAATTTGCAGGGCAAATCGCTTGATCTTGAGGACAAAGGGCGGATCATTTTGTCCAGCCTTGAGCAGGACCCGTCGGGCCGACAAATCATCCGCTGGCCGCGGTGCGTGGGCAAAGCTGCTGCGGGTTCAGAACATTCCAACATCAGCAATGCCCCAACCAAAGACCCGCGTGGCATTCAGATGCGCGGGAAATGGGTCAAAGCCCCTCCGCGCGAGGCGCTGATGGTTGTGGAAGTCTATTATGACTATGACCCCATCATCGAAGTTGAGATTGCGGGGTATGGCAAGGAACAGATTGCGGCACAGGCTGTTCGCCTTGTTCGCGATAATCGTGACCTATCTGGCATTAAGAGTGATGCAAACGCCGCGCGCTGCACCACTCCATCTGCTTAGCCCCAAGCAGGGCCGGCCAAGTTAAGGACTAGCCTCGATAACAAACTTTACGAACAGCCTCGACAGTGGCTGCCGCTGTTACCAATGCCAGTTTTTCAAGATTATTCGCATAAGGCAGCGGCACATCCACATTGGTGACGCGCGCGACAGGCGCATCCAAATAATCAAAGCCGTCTTCCATCGCGATGGCCATAATCTCGCTCGCAATTGAACATTGCGGCCAGCCTTCTTCAACAATCACCAAACGATTGGTGCGTGACAGGCTTTCCAGCACTGCCCCTTTGTCCAACGGACGCAAGGTACGCAGATCAAGAACTTCTGCTTCAATGCCCTCGGCTGCAAGCGTTTCAGCGGCTTCCAATGCCACACCCACGCCGATGGAATAGCTGACGATTGTCACATCCTTGCCCGGCCGCATGGTGCGTGCCTTGCCAATCGGAACGATATGCTCGCCCACGGGCACATCAAAGCTGCGGCCATAAACCAGCTCATTCTCCAAGAAGACGACTGGATCTTCACTGCGGATGGCAGCTTTCATCAGGCCCTTGGCGTCCGCTGCATCATAAGGCGCGATCACCACCAATCCCGGCACGCTTGCGTACCAAGGAGCATAGTTTTGGCTATGCTGCGCCCCCACGCGCGAAGCCGCGCCATTGGGACCGCGAAACACAATGGGGCACCGCATCTGGCCGCCCGACATATAATTGGTCTTGGCTGCTGAGTTAATGATGTGGTCAATCGCCTGCATGGCGAAGTTGAAGGTCATAAACTCTACAATGGGGCGCAATCCCCCCATGGCCGCACCCGTCCCAATGCCAGCAAAACCATATTCAGTAATCGGCGTATCAATGACGCGCTTGGCGCCGAACTCATCCAGCAAGCCCTGCGTCACCTTATAAGCGCCCTGATACTCGGCGACTTCTTCGCCCATCACAAAGACGCGCGGGTCGCTGCGCATTTCCTCTGCCATGGCATCACGCAGCGCTTCGCGCACCGTCAGGCGGACGGTTTCACCGGCATAATCAGAGGCGGCAGCCGGGGCCAACACTGGGGCCGCAGGCGCCGGAACAGGCGCTATTGGTGCAATATCCACAGCTGTTGCGGAAGCGGACGGCGCTGCTGCCGCTTTGGGAGCAGACGCTTCCCCCTCGCCCACCAACGTTGCGATAACCGTGCCTACTTTCACGTTATCCGTCCCTGCGGCGACCAAAATATCAGCAATTGTGCCTTCATCCACGGCTTCAAATTCCATCGTGGCTTTGTCAGTTTCAATCTCAGCAAGAATATCGCCCGAGCGGACAACATCGCCCGGCTTGACCAGCCATTTGGCGAGTGTGCCTTCCTCCATCGTCGGGGAAAGCGCGGGCATCTTCAGTTCGGTTGCCATTAATAGCTCTCCACCAACACGTCTGTGTATAGTTCAGCGGGGTCAGGTTCAGGTGAGGTTTCGGCAAAGTCCGCCGCCTCATTCACGATCGCGCGGATGTCCTTATCAATGGCCTTCAGCTCTTCTTCGGTGATGCCTGCCGCTTCCAGATCAGCCTTTAGCCCTTCAATCGGGTCAGACTTTTCCCGCACTTCCTGCACTTCTTCGCGCGTGCGGTATTTGGCGGGGTCCGACATACTATGGCCACGATAGCGATAGGTTTGTGCTTCCATCACCACAGGGCCGTTGCCGGCGCGAACAAAATCAATTGCGGCCTCTGCTGCGCCGCGGACTTCAAGCACATCCATGCCATTGCAGACCATGCCGGGAATGCGGAAGGCTTCGCCACGCCGCCAGAAATGCGTTTCCGCACTGGACCGGGTAACTGCCGTGCCCATGGCATAACGATTATTCTCGACCACGAAGATAATGGGCAACTTCCACAGAGCGGCCATATTGAACGCTTCATAGACTTGGCCCTGATTGGCTGCGCCATCACCAAAATAGGCCACGCAAATGCCACCATCTTCATTATATTTATGCGCGAATGCCAGGCCCGCCCCCAGGGGAACTTGGGCGCCCACAATGCCGTGGCCGCCATAAAATTTATGCTCGACCGAAAACATATGCATCGAGCCGCCCTTGCCGCGCGAAATGCCAGCCTCACGGCCCGTTAACTCCGCCATCACGACCTTGGGATCAATGCCACACAGCAGCATATGGCCATGATCACGATAGCCGGTGATAACGCTGTCTTTGTCCGTCAGCGCCGTTTGGATGCCAGCGGCAACCGCTTCCTGCCCGATATAAAGGTGGCAAAAGCCGCCAATGAGGCCAAGACCATAAAGCTGGCCTGCCTTTTCTTCAAAGCGGCGGATAAGAAGCATCTCGCGATAGAGGCGCAGTAATTCCTCCCGACTTGCCTTAAACCGTTTTGGCTCAGCGGGTTTGGGGAGCTGCTCGGTCGGCGCTTTTTTGTGTGCTGCCTTTGCCAAGTGAGAACCTTCCTCGATCCTGGGGAGAATGAAGCGTCGCCTATAGACATCAAAGGGCCTTCGCCGCAACGCCGGTCATGCGTTTTAACGTTACGGAAACGAATGCAGAGCCTAGTTAAGTGGGATGATCACTTCATCCTGATGGGCAAGACCAAGTTCTCGGCGGACAAGTTCATCCACCAAATCAGGATTCGCCTTCTGCGGATCGAGCAGTTGAACGCGATTGGCGATCTCTGCCTTTTGTTTTTCAAGCTGCGCCAATTCTTGCTGGCGGTCCTTCAGCTGGTGCCGATATTCAATGCCAGCAAGAACGCCATTGGCACCAAATAAAGCATAGCCGCCAAAAAACGCCACCACGATGAAGGCAAGAGCAGGCGTTGCGGCTGTCCGCAAAAGGTTCCAAAGTTGTTGGGCCTGCTTCATAATTCGCCTTGAATCACAAGCGATTCCTCGGGTCAACCATAAATTCGCTTAAGTACCTTATGAACTAAGCAAAAATAGTTCGACCGGCGTAGTGCGCGATTGGCCCCAGCTCTTCTTCAATACGAATAAGCTGATTATATTTTGCCAATCGATCAGACCGCGCGAGACTGCCCGTCTTAATTTGACCGCAGTTGGTCGCAACGGCCAGGTCGGCAATTGTTGAATCTTCTGTCTCGCCCGAGCGATGCGACATGACCGACGTGTAGCGCGCTCGATGCGCCATATCGACCGCGGCCAGAGTTTCAGACAGCGTGCCAATTTGGTTGACCTTGATAAGGATCGAATTGGCGAGACCTTCGTTAATCCCATCATACAGACGCTTGGGATTGGTCACAAACAAATCATCGCCAACCAACTGGCAGGATTTGCCAATCCGGTCGGTCAGATATTTCCAACCGGCACGATCATCTTCGCCCATGCCGTCTTCAATCGACTTGATCGGATATTTGGCAACCAGATCCGCCAGATAATCCGCATGTTCTTCGGGCGAGAGAATGCGGCCTTCGCCGTCCAAATGATATTTGCCATCGCGGAAATATTCAGTCGACGCGCAATCCAGCGCCAAAACAACATCATCGCCCGGCTTATAACCAGCCGCTTCGACAGCCTGCATGATGAAATCAAGCGCAGCAGGTGCCGAGGCAAGATTGGGGGCAAAGCCGCCCTCATCACCAACGGCTGTTGCCAGCCCCTTGTCGTACAGCTTCTTTTTGAGCGTATGGAAAATCTCAGAGCCCATGCGCACGGCATCAAAAATCGAGTCCGCGCCCACTGGCATGATCATGAATTCTTGAAAATCAATTGGGTTGTCGGCGTGTGCGCCGCCATTGATGATGTTCATCATCGGGACTGGCAGAATATGCGCCGAAACGCCGCCAACATAACGATAAAGGGGCAAGCCACGCGAATCTGCGGCCGCCTTAGCTGTCGCCAAGCTAACGCCCAAAATGGCATTGGCTCCCAAGCTGGCCTTGTTGTCAGTGCCATCAAGCGCAATCATGGCGGCATCAATTTCACCCTGATCTTCGGCATCCATGCCCAGCAGAGTATCGGCAATGGGGCCATTTACATTGTCCACTGCCTGAGAAACGCCTTTGCCAAGCCATTGGCTCTTATCGCCATCGCGCTTCTCAACGGCTTCATAAGCCCCTGTGGAGGCGCCAGACGGCACAGCCGCGCGGCCAAAGCTGCCGTCTTCCAGAAGAACATCGACTTCAACAGTCGGGTTGCCCCGGCTATCAACAATCTGGCGGGCATGGATATCGAGAATGGCCGTCACTATATCAGACTCCGAAGCTGCTTGGCGGATGGGACTATGGCCTCTATCCATCACGCAGCCCCCGCGCAACCATGAGGGAAAGCGACATGGCAACGACTGATACTAACTCCCCGAAAACGCCCGCAAAAAAAGCCCCTGCCCGGCGCAAATCCAGCACGGCGGCACAACCGCGCAAACGCAAGGCGGTTGCCACAAAACAGGCCAATGACGCCCAGACAGGCCTGCGCGATGAAGCCGGCAAGCTGATCACCAAGCTTAAATCGTCTGCGCGCGATGCCGCGAATAGCGGCAAGGCAAAGACCAGCAGCACTTTGGATGATGTGTCATCTCTGGTGGATGACATGGCCCGCACACTCGAAGACCGCGTTGGCCCGCAATATGGCGCCTATGCCCGGCGTGCTGCTGATGCGCTGTCTGGTGTCTCAGACAGTTTGAAGGCCAAGGATGTGGAAGAATTGCTGGAAGATGCGCGCGACTTTATTCGCCGCAAGCCAGCCATTGCCATTGGCGCTGCCGCGGCACTGGGCTTTGTTGTCACCCGGCTGCTTGCAGCCGACCAGGGTGACGAGGCGTAAGGCGCGGAACCGAGAATGACAATCGAGCCGCCCCCGACCGAATCAGACCCCAGCGCACGTGTGCTGCTGCGCCAATTGGCCGAAGATGCGACAGCCTATGCGCGGGCAGAAGCTGAGTATCTCAAGGCAGAATTGGGAGAGCGCACAGCCCATTTGGCACCAACACTGGCCCTTTACGCCGTGGCCGGTATTTTGGGCCTTGGCCTTGTGCTGGGGCTGATTGTGGCGGCCACCTTATGGGCGGCAAGCTTTATTGGCTTTGGCTGGGCAATGGCAGGATTGCTGGGGATCCTGGGCCTTGCCATTTGGCTGCTGCTGCGCGCAGCAGGCCGGCATTTGCAAGCCATGTTGCGGCCCTGGACACGCCCATGACTGATCTGCCCAACACCCCTGATCTTGCAGCTCAAAAGCTGGTGGAGGCGCGCACGCGCTTTCAGGCAACGCTGGCCGCTGCAAAGCGCGAACTGGCCCCCAAAACGCTTGCCACGCGCAAAGCCCGCCAGATGCGGGACCGGGCCGAAACTGAGGTCCGCGCCCGGCCCTATGCAGCTTTGGGAGCAGCAACGGCGCTATTCCTTTTCTTAGTCCGCAAACCCATTGCCGGCCTTGTCCGGCGGCTCTTGAGGGAGAAACGACATGACTGACTCGCTGCGCAGCAAAGCGACGGAAACCTATACCCAAGCCCGCACCAAGGCAGAAAAAGCCTTGGATGCCAGTCGCACCAAATTGCGCGACGGTGCAGCCGCCACCCGCGTCCGGGCAAAAGCCGCACAAGAAAAAGCCCGTAATGGCCTGAGTGGCAATCCGTTGACTGCCGTTGCAGGTGGGCTTGCCCTTGGCGCGATTATTGCGGCACTCTTGCCCAAAAC
>JBEDNE010000127.1:0-5235 GCA_041170745.1 Pseudomonadota bacterium | reverse complement strand
AAGCAGAATTGACCCTTGCGGCACACGAGCCTAGTCATCAGCCACAGCGCACCCGTAGCTCAGCAGGATAGAGCATCAGATTCCTAATCTGGGGGCCACTGGTTCGAATCCAGTCGGGTGCACCAATTTTTAGAGGCGCAAGCCTGCTGTTTCGGGCAGTCCGGCCATGAGGTTTAAGGACTGCACGGCCGCGCCGCTGGCGCCTTTGCCCAGATTGTCTAGCGCGGCGACAAGGCGGACTTGTGTGTCATCCGCACGGCCAAAAACAAACAGGTCGAGGCGATCGGTGCCGGCGCATTGTTCAATCCTAAGATTGGTGTCCAAATGGTCGGCCACAACGTGGACAATGTCTGAGCCCGCATAGGCGGCGTTCAGCGCATCCCGAAGGGCTGTCGCATTGGGACGGCCTGGCATGGCGCCTGTTATCAACGGAATGTCGACAATCATACCGCTAAAGACGGGGGCGACAGAAGGCGCAAAAAGCGGGGGCAGGCCAAGGCCCGCATGGGCCTGCATCTCGGGCACATGCTTATGGGCAAGGCCGAGCGCATAGGTGCGCCACGCCGTTGGGGCAGGCTGGTCTTCAAATTCGGCAATCATGGCTTTGCCACCGCCGGAATATCCTGACACGGCATTGCAAACATAAGGCCAATTTGCAGGCAATAGGCCTGCCCGGACCAAGGGAGCGAGCAGGGCGATAAAGCCTGTGGCGTAACAGCCGGGGTTCGAGACTCGCTTTGCAGCGGCAACGGCGTCTCGGCCAACAATTTCAGGGAAACCATAGAGCCAGCTATTTGCCGTGCGATGTGCGGTTGAGGCATCAATCACACGGGTCCGATCATTTTCGATCAGGCTGACGGCTTCGCGCGCCGCATCATCTGGCAAGCATAGGATGATGATATCTGCGTCATTAATGGCTGTGCGCCGGGCAGCCATGTCTTTGCGTTTGCTGTCGTCTAGCGTGATGAGGGACAGCTCGGGCCGGTTCGCCAGCCGGTCTGCAATTTCCAGTCCCGTGGTGCCATGGCCGCCATCAATGAAGATGTGGGTCACTTCACCTGATCCAGCTGATCCAACGACACATAACCGACCATATGTCCGTCTGCGGCAAAGCCCCAAGCCCATCCGCCAGCCATATCCACGGCCATGAAGCGGGCGTCAGCGTCTAAAACGGCCAATGCATCACTTGCGCCATCCGCTTCCGCATATAGGGTTGCCGCCGCGATGCAGCGCATTTCCATGGGTTTGGCATAATGCGGAACGAACAACTTGCCTGCCAAAGCAATATCCGCAAGGTCTCCGCGCACGGCATGGGTCCGGCCATCCAGTTCAATGGACGGGCCGCTCAGGGCAAAGCTGGGGCGTAGGTGTTCGGTCATCGCCGCGCGCCATAGCCGATCAACAGCCCGCTGTGCAATGCAGCGATGATGCAGCCATTCTCAATCAACCGGATAGCGCCGTTTCAGCAGTTCAAAACTGGCCCGCAACCCCATGGCTTCGCCGCCCTTGGGGCGCCCGGGGCTGGCCGTTGGGCGCCAGGCAAATGTATCAAAATGCACCCATTGGGCAGATTCTGGCACAAAGCGACGCAGGAATAGAGCCGCTGTAACGCACCCCGCCATGCCCCCCTCGGCGGAATTGACCATGTCAGCAATGTCCGATTTGAGCATGTCATCATAGCGGTCCCACAGGGGCATCCGCCAACACGGATCTGCCACATCTGCCGACGCCTGGATGAGGGCGGCCGCCAAGTCTTCATCATTGGCGAACATGGCGGGCAAATCTGGCCCCAGCGCGACACGTGCCGCCCCTGTCAGAGTTGCAAAGTCGAGAATAAGGTCAGGATTATCTTCGCCTGCTTTCGCGAGCGCATCGCCCAAGATTAAGCGACCCTCAGCATCAGTATTGTCAATTTCAACCGTCGTGCCTTTTCGGCTTTTCAGGATATCGCCGGGGCGCAAGGCATTGGCTGAAATGGCATTTTCTACTGCGGGCACCAGCAAGTGCAGGCGCACGGGCAGGCGGGCCTCCATCACCAATTTGGCCAAGGCAATGGCATGGGCGGCCCCGCCCATATCCTTCTTCATCTGGCGCATAAAGCCGCCGGTTTTGATGTTGAGGCCACCCGTGTCAAAGGCCACGCCTTTGCCCACAATGGCAAGCCGGGGATTGGCAGGGTTCCCCCATTCCAGTTCAATCAACCGCGGCGCGCGGCTCCGGTCCGCTGCCTGTCCGACGGCATGGATCATGGGGTAGCCAGTGATAAGATCATCCCCGCGTGTGATTGAGACTTGCGCATAAAAATCTGCAGCCATTTGCTCAATGGCCGTTTGAATCTCAGCTGGGCCAAGGTCAGCCGCTGGGCAGTTGACCATGTCACGGACCAGCGCCGTTGCCTCGGCCAAACGGGCCTGGTCCGCAATCAACCCCGGTTCAGTGGTAAGCAGGATGCGGTCCCCCACCGTCTCGGTTTTGCTCAAAAATCGGTCATACCGATAATGGGCGAGCATCCAGCCAAGTCCGGCGGCGCCGGGGCTGCCTTGGTCCAAACGATAAAGGCCTTCGGGCAGAGCTTTTGCGGCGGCGGCTAGATCCCATAATCCCGGTTTAGGGCCGATCCCAAAAGCGGCTGACCATTCCCCGGGGCGATCGCCCGGTAAAATGACATAATCCCCCGGCGCGCCCGTAAAACGATCAGCCAGCACGGCTGTGCGGGCGCGTTCGGGTAAGGACTTGAGCCAATCTTCCAGTCCAGACTTGGAAACCAGCGTGATGCTCCGCGCCTCTTGGCCCTGGTCGGGCTGGAGCAAATGGGCAAAGCGGCTCATGCGCAGTCTCCTAATGGGCTTTCCGGGCTAGGCGCTCAGGGGCACCCCGTAAAGATCATGCTCATCCGCATCTTCAATCTTTACAGGGACAATATCCCCGGGCTGTAAATGGCCGGCATCGCGTAAAAAGACATGGCCATCAATTTCCGGCGCGTCGGCTTTGGAACGGGCATTGGCACCGCCATCTTCATCCACAATGTCGATGATGACATCCAGTGTCTTGCCAATTTTGGCTTCCAGCTTGCGCGCTGAAATTGCAGCGGTTTTTTCCATGATGCGCGCGTAACGCTCTTCTTTCACCTCGTCTGGCACGGCACCCGGCAATTCATTGGCGGCCGCACCTTCCACAGGCTCAAAACGGAAGGCCCCGACCCGGTCGAGCTGGGCTTCGTCCAGCCAATCGAGCAGATATTGGAAATCAGCCTCGGTCTCCCCCGGAAAGCCAACAACAAAGCTGGAGCGGATGGCGATATCTGGCACAATTTCGCGCCAAGCGCGGATGCGTTCTAGAACCTTGGCTTCATTGGCCGGGCGCTTCATCGATTTCAGGACTGAAGGTGCTGCATGCTGGAAGGGAATGTCGAGATAGGGCAGCACCAAGCCGTCGGCCATCAACGGGATAACCTGATCCACATGGGGGTAGGGGTAGACATAATGCAGCCGCACCCAAGCCCCCAATTTGCCCAATTCGCGGGCCAAATCGGTCATATGGGCACGGACCATGCCGTCCTTCCACGGCTTTTCGGCATGGCGCAGGTCAACGCCATAGGCCGATGTATCTTGGCTGATGACCAACAATTCCCGCGTGCCCGCCGCGATGAGCTTTTCGGCTTCGCGCAAAATGGCATCGGGGCGACGTGATGCAAGATCTCCCCGGATGGACGGGATGATGCAGAAGCTGCAACGATGGTTGCAGCCTTCCGAGATCTTTAAATAGCTATAGTGCCGAGGTGTAAGCTTTAGCCCGGCTTCGGGCACCAGATCGACAAAGGCGTGGGGTATGGGTGGGGCCGCTTCATGCACAGCTTCCACAACGGCCTCATATTGGTGCGGGCCTGAAATGGCGAGCACTTGTGGGAAGCGGGCGCGGATGGCGTCTGCCTCATTGCCCATACAGCCTGTTACGATCACCCGACCATTTTCAGCAATCGCTTCGCCAATGGCTTCTAGACTTTCTTCCTTGGCACTATCCAGAAAGCCACAGGTGTTGACCAGCACAACATCTGCGCCGGCATAATCAGCCGACAGGCCATAGCCATCAGCCCGCAATTTTGTGAGGATGCGCTCGCTATCAACCAGCGCCTTGGGGCAGCCCAAAGAGACCATGCCCACCTTGGGCGCATCGGGAAGTTTCGTCGTCGTCATGATGGCCGCGGGCCTTACGCCAAGCCTTTGCCGAAGTCACGCAAAAGCAGGCGAGCTAGGCTTTATACGGTCAGCCGAGTCACGCCGCCCAAATAAGGCTGCAATACATCCGGCACAGCGATGCTGCCATCGTCCTGCTGATAATTTTCCAGCACCGCAACAAGCGTGCGGCCAACTGCAAGGCCCGAGCCATTGAGCGTATGGACAAACCGTGTGCCCTTTTCACCCTCTGGGCGATAGCGAGCGTTCATACGACGGGCCTGAAAATCCCCGCAATTGGAACAGCTGGAAATCTCCCGATAGGCTTTTTGCCCGGGCAGCCAGACTTCCAGATCAAAGGTTTTCCGCGCAGTAAACCCCATATCGCCCGAACAAAGCAGCATCCGCCGGAAATGAAGGCCAAGCTTGGTCAGAACAGTTTCCGCAGCGTGCGTCATCCGCTCATGCTCCGCATCTGACATGTCGGGCGTGGTGATCGAGACAAGCTCAACCTTTTCAAACTGATGTTGACGAATGAACCCACGCGTGTCGCGGCCCGCAGAGCCGGCTTCTGATCGGAAACACTGAGTGAGAGCCGTTAAGCGCAGCGGCAATTCGCCTTCGGTTAGGATTTTTTCGCGCACCATGTTGGTAAGCGACACCTCTGCCGTGGGGATGAGCCAGCGGCCATCAGTCGTTTTGAACAAGTCTTCGGAAAATTTTGGCAATTGGCCGGTGCCAAACACAGCTTCATCGCGCACCATGAGCGGTGGGGCGACTTCTTCATAGCCAAAGTCACGCGTGTGCAAATCAAGCATGAATTGGCCAAGCGCGCGGTTCAATTTGGCAATGCCGCCCCGCAAATAGGCAAAACGTGCGCCCGCCACATGGGCAGCCGTTTCAAAATCAAGCCCCAAGGCGGGATCAAGCCGATCATGCTCTTTGGGCTCAAAGGCAAAATCGGGCTTTGCGCCGTTTTCGGTCAGGAGAAGATTGCCCGTCTCATCCGCGCCGTGCGGAACATCATCTGCTGGAATGTTGGGGAGGGCAGACAAATCTGCCC
>JBEDNE010000126.1:0-15313 GCA_041170745.1 Pseudomonadota bacterium | reverse complement strand
CGGAGCCCAGATACCCCAGTTTCGGCGCAAAGCTGGGCTCCGGCTCAGGGCCGGAGCACGGTAGAGATTGGTCGCCCCAATTCGCATCAAAACCAACGGCCGCTGCCGTAAACGGGAAGGGAGTGAATTGCGGCGAACACTCTCGCTGTACTCCGGGCTTGACCCGGAGCCCAGATACCCCAGTTTCGGCGCAAAGCTGGGCTCCGGCTCAGGGCCGGAGCACGGAGAGGATGGGCTCCCCAATTCGCATCAAAACCAACGGCAAACAGAAAAGGGCGGCGCCGATCTCTCGGCCCGCCCTTTTCTGATTGCCTCGCGAAAAGGCTTAGTTCAGCGACGAAATCGTCTGATCAATCAGAGATTTATCAGCCTTGCCGTCATGCGCCTTGGCAATCAGTTGCGCGGCGGCCGCTGCTGCCACAGAGGCAGCACGAGTGCGCACTTCGGCCACAGCTGCGCGCTCGGCAGCCGCAATCTTTTCTTCCGCAGTCTTGGTGCGGCGGGCAATCAAGGCAGTGGCATCGGCCTTTGCCTTGGCAACAATCTGCTTGGCTTCTTCCGCTGCCGCAGCCTTCATGGCTTCCGCGTCCTTCGCCGCAGCCTTCGCCTTTTTCTGATAATCGGCCTTCAAAGCCTCAGCTTCTTTGCGCAGATTTTCAGCGGCTTCGATATGCTCACGAATGCCCGCAATCTTCTTGTCGAGTGCCGAGGCAATCAGGCCCGGCACGCGCTGCCACAAAGCAATGCCAATGACGATGAGCATCGCCAGCGCGACCCACATCGTGGCATCCATGCCCAAGGCTGCTGGTTTTGCGTGTTCAACTGCGCCCGCAGCTTGCGTTGAGGCGTGCGTTTGTTCAGCCATTTGCCAGCACCGTCTTTACTGCTTGTGCGGCCTGAGCCGGGGTCACCTTTGCACCCGAAACCTTAGCCACAATGTCCTGCGCTGCATCTACAGCCACAGCGTCAATGCCCGAGAGCGCTTTGGCGCGCGCTTTGGCAATTGCAGCTTCGGCATCAGCCGTTTTGGCAGAGATTTCAGCATCCGCCTTTGCAAGACGCGCTTCGGCATCTTTCTGCGCCTTGGCTTTGGCCTTTTGAGCCTCAGCCTGCGCTGCCGCACGCGTTTGCGTCAGTTCGGCCTGCCACGCCCCTTCCAGATCCCCGGCCTCGGCGCGCGCCTTTTCAGCGGCGGCAAGGTCACCTGCGATCTTGGCGTCGCGGGCATCGACCGTTGCTTCAATCCGGGGCAGCATTGCCCGGCCAATCCCAAAATAGAGAAGGCCAAAGACAATCAGCAGCCAGAAGAATTGGGACGCATAGGTCTCAAGGATCTGGGAAATCTGGGGCATGGCGGAAAGCCGTCCTTATGAGGTTGGTCGGTTCGTTACGCGACGAAGATCAGGATCATCGCAACGACGAACGCCAGCAGGCCGAGAAGTTCGGCAGCGGCGAAGCCGATGAACAGGCGACCCTGCTGGCCGTCAGCGGCAGCCGGGTTGCGCAATGCGCCCTGAAGGAACGAACCGAACACGTTGCCCACGCCGCCTGCGGCGAGACCCGCACCAATTGCGGCAAGACCGGCACCGATCAACTTTGCAGCTTCTGCGTCCATGATAAACTCCTTTAAAAAATCAGTCGTTGGTGGTGGTTAGAAAACTCAGTGCAAATTGACCGCGTCGTTAATGTAGAGCGAGGTCAAAAGTGCAAAGACATAGGCCTGGATCGCACATACCAGCAGTTCCAGCATGGTAATGCCAATCATCAGGATAAAGCTCGGCAGGCTGACAACCGGCGCCACCCAGGCGGCATCGGCATTCAGGCCGTTGATCACGAACCCGGCAAGCACCTTCATCAGCACGTGACCAGCAGTCATGGCGACGAAAAGACGCAGCGCGAGGCTGAACGGGCGGATCAAGAACGAAAAGAGTTCAATGAACGGGATGAGCCACATCAGCCACCAGGGCGTGCCATGCGGCACGAACAGCGAGAAGAAGTGCAGCTTATGCTTCCACAGGCCAACAACCAGCACAGTGCCAAAGCTGAGGATGGCGAGAACCGCCGTCACCGTCAGATGGCTCGTCACCGTGAAGGCGTGAACCCCCGGCACAATGCCAAAAGGCATCATGCCCATGAAGTTGGCAACGAGGATGAACATGAACAGCGAGAAGACGAGCGGAACGTACTTCTTCCCTTCCGGGCCAACGCTGGTGGACACCATGTCGTTGATAAAGCCCGTCACGCCTTCAACGGCCGCCTGCCAGCGACCGGGGACCAAGTCCCGCTTCATACCGCCCAGCATGAACAGCCAAATTGTGCCGAGCACAATCAGCATGAACAAAGAAGAGTTGGTGAACGAGATGTCATAACCAGCAAGATTGAGCGGCGCGATCGGCTCAATCATGAACTGGTGCATCGGATCGATCTTGCCGCCTTCGGAAGCCACGTGTTTCCAACCCCGTTTATGCACACAAAGCGCCCGGACTATTCCGGACGCTCGTTTGAAATCCTGATGATGTTCCTGAACGCAACCACAATCCCGAGGAACATGGCCACAAGCAGGATCCAGGGGGCCGTGCCGAACAACCGGTCCAAAAACCAGCCGAGCAGCGCACCACCCGCAGGACCGGCAATCAATTCGGTGAGAACCCTGTTGCCCTGCCGCATTCCTTTGGCGGGCGCCGGATCCCTCTTTTCCGAACGGATTTTTTCCGCTTGTCGAACCTTTGCCAGCTGCATGTCTAACGAATCGAGCCGCGGGTCTGACGAGCGTTTTCCGTCCTGCGCGGGATCTTCCTGAGCCATGTCGATTCGTCCTTCTTGCCGAAAGCTAAACCGCCATGGACCTAAACAACCCCGCCAAGGCGCGCTCCCCTTAGGAAGCACAGGAAGCCAAGTCAACAGGCCATCGGCCTAAATCCCCACAAACAGCCCGCTTCTTGTGCGTCCCCAAGAAAAACTTGATTCTTAATTCCTAGTGACCTGATAGTCTTTTCTGAGAATTGGGTCGCGCAGGATCAAAGGCTTGTTTCGCTTTGCGGAACAAATCAGGGTAAAGCGCGTTTCAGGGGGACGAGAAAGTGCCAGAATTGAGCGCAGACCATCTTCAAGCCATCCTGCCTTTTTTGGCGATTGGCTTTTTTGCTCAGTTGGTTGACGGGGCATTGGGCATGGCCTTTGGCGTCATTACCAACACTTTGCTGGTCAGCGTTTTGGGCGTTCCACCGGCACGCGCCTCGGCCAGCGTCCATCTGGTGGAAACATTCACCACGGCAGCCTCTGCGATCAGCCATATTTTTCATCGCAATGTAAATTGGCGGCTATTTTTCCGGCTGGTGATCCCTGGCACAATTGGCGGCGTTGCGGGTGCCTATTGGCTATCCAATCTCGACGCAGAAGCTGCCCGTCCTTTTGTGATGACATATCTTGCGCTGATTGGCGTTTATCTGTTGTGGCGCGCATGGAAAATGAACCATCACGAGCATAAGCCGGCAAAAATTGTAGAGCCGCTTGGCCTTGTTGGGGGATTTCTGGATGCTGCAGGCGGCGGCGGATGGGGGCCCGTTGTGACATCCAATTTGCTGGTGCAAGGTGTTGAGCCGCGCCAGACCATTGGCACAGTCAACACCGCAGAATTTGTGCTGACCACAGTTATTTCAGCAACCTTCATCGCAACCATTGGCCTTCAGGCCTTTACCATTGCAGCCATTGGCTTGATTATTGGCGGGTTGTTTGCTGCGCCCTTTGGGGCTGTCTTGGCAAAACGCATCCCAGCTCGCCGCCTGCTCTTCTTGGTCGGCACCGTGCTAACAATTACCAGCGCCTTTAGCTTGTACCGAGCGCTGACTTAATTTCCGCAATAGGGGGGCAAGACAATTGGCTCTGCCCCTTTCACACGCCAGATACCATCGGCAAGCAAATAGGTGCGGCCCGTTGACACGCGGGATTTGAGTGTTTCACACCCCACTGTGACGCCAACATCTCTTACCGTCACGCCGCGCTGACCTGCCAATTGGGTATAGGCTGCCCGGCGTTTAATATTGATGGCATCCACCTCTGCCCGCAGCGCCTCGCTCGGCGTATCTCGAAAGCCCAAATAGCCATCGGCCTGCTCGCCCACGCGCCCTTCGGCCATAGCGGCTGACACAAGGCTGGATTGCGCCATCAGCGGAGCCGCAACAGCCAAGGCGCCGCCCAAAGCCAAGGACACGCCAATTTTGGAAAGCGACACGCTCATTGTGGGAACAACTCCGGGTTATTGGTCACAAGCTCTTGTGCATCTTTCTTCAGGCTCAGCACAACTTCCTGCCGAATATTGACATTGAGGTTGATCTCAATGGGCTTGCTGGGCGCCTGAATTTGCACACAGCCTGCCAAAGCCAAGCCAACACCGCTTCCCAACAGGGCACATATCCGTTTCATGGCCCAAGGGTTCGCACCAGATCGACCGAAGGTCAACATCTGTGCACTTATCGCTTGTCTGGCCTGTCTGCAGGCTGAACGGGCTTTTGGGCCTTGGGGTCGACACCAGGCTCAACCAAAAGGTGCGGATAGGCCCGGCTGATGAAGACTGACGGATCATTCACGCTGCGCGCCATATTGAACAGCTGGCGGAATTTGGCAGTGATCGTGACGTTGAAAACAAAGGGAATGTTAGAGGCACCCAGTATTTTAATCGGCAAACGCGTCCGCCCGCCCCTTACGGGTGCCTGATTAACCCCAGCAAAACTGACGCGTGTAATGACATCGCCATCAATGGCGCCGTTCAAGTCAATTGCGAGGCGCGAATAACGCATGGATTTCAGCGCATCAAAGGCAAACCTGCCCATCAGCCCTAAATTCTCATTTGAAACTGGGCCAACATACGACACTGCCCCGCCGCCCTGCGCAACCAGCCGCCCGCCGACAATGCGGCCACCCTGCGCGTCAAACACCATGGGGAGAACCCCGTCATAAACGCCTGTCGCGGCGATATTATCAAATTGCATCGCGGCAATGAAGCGGGCGGCATCAAGCCCTTCAGCCCGAAAGGTTAAATGTCGCTCTGCGCTCTCCGACATATCCAATAAAGTCGGCTCCAAAACCAGATTGCCGCCAGCAAAGGGCCAGCGCCCGCCCTCTACGGCGACTTTAAAGTCAGGCAAAAGGCGATAGCGGATCAGGCCATCTTCCACCTCAACCCCCGGATTAATGGCGGTGACACGCGCCTCTTGCACCCCATCTGTTACCAATCCCAGCAAATCGGAAAAGCGGATAGCGCCAGCCAATCCGCGAACAGGGCCAAAGGCAGCGGCAAAATCTAAGCCTGTCGATTGGAAGCTGCCGGAACTGCGCAGCTGCCCCTGTCCCCAATCTATCCGCCCGGCGCCCGACACGGCACCCATGACATTGGCCACCACGCCCTTTGTGACCGGGGTCAGCGCCTCTGGCTGCAAATCTGGCCCAAAGGACACTATGGGCACCATGATGTCTGCATGGCCCTGCGCGGGGCCAAGCTGATGGACGAGCGCAATATCGGCGACGGCCTTATTGCTCTGCGGCTCACGCAGCTGGGTGCTGGCGCGCAGCGTGCCATTGGCCAAATGGGCCCTTACATTGGCTGCACGCAGCGGCAGGAAGCGAGGGTCTGGCGTGGCATCGGCCAGCATGGCACTGCCTGTCACATCCAGCCCCGCACGCCCCATCTGCCATTGCCCCGTCATCTGGCGGATATGGATTGGAATAGCCGCCAACTGGCCGTCCAGCCCGATGATCTGCCCGCCAAAGCCAGTGCGCCGGGGCTGGCTGCTGAGCTCTGCCGCCTGAAGATAAGAGGCATCCTGCCCCTGCCCCCAATGCAGGCTTAAAGTGCGGACAAACCCAGTCTGCCGCGATGGGCTGAAGCGCGCCTCTGCCGCCCTAAACCGCAAGGGGCCTTGCCCCCATTTCCCTCTCAGTTCAGGGGCGGCCAGCCAAATATCTTGACCATTGCTGCAACTGGTAAGGCGCGTGGGGCCAATGCGGGCCGCGTCTATATAGGCGGACTGAAAGCGCAGGGGAAAGCAGCCGCGCGGCATGATTTGGCCCGGTTGCAGCCGCACAGGGATCGTCAGCCCGTTCATGCGCCCCCGCCCCAAGGGGCCATTAAGCGCAACTTGCGTTGCAACGCCTATGCCCTTGCCTGTCCACCAGAGAGAAATGGGCGTGAACCGGGCCTCTGCGCCTGATGCGCGATAGGGCGCCAGGACAATCTCGGCCCGGCGTCCAGCAAATTGCGCACGTCCGGCGGGAAAGCCACCGCCGCCAAAACGCGCGGCCCCGGCCAGCGACAGGCCGGCCGCGTCATAACGCACAACAGCTTTGCCCGGCCACGCCACAAAACCACCCCGGCCCGCCGCCAGACGAATATCGCTCAACGCTACACCCATCTGGCCTTGTTTCTGCGTCAGGGAAAATCCAGCCGCGCCCTCCACGCCCGGCCCAGCGCGCGCCACGGCCGCCGCCAATTGGCGCGCCAAGGGGCCAATAACGGGCGCCGATGCCAAACCGGCCAAAGCCTGCTGCGCCTCGTGCACCTGCCCATGTGCCTGCGCGCCGCGCAGCTTGGCTTGCCCGTCAACCCGAAGAGTTTGCGGACCAATGCTGGCCTTTGCAGCAATGGTCAGCCCCTTGGCGGTCATTGAAGGGGCCGACAGATGAGTGGCCTGCACTTCAAAACGGGCCTTTGTTTGCCGGGTGTCTCCAGAAAACTCTCCTCCGCCCGATAGAGCGGGGAGACGCAGGCCCAATGCGGTGACTGCGTCAAATGTCCACCGGCCAGAGCCGCGCCAGTTGCGCGCATCTTCCGACAGGCTGGCATCTAGGCGCACATCCCCGGGCCCACTGGTGAGCGAACCACAGCGCAGTGCTGCAAACCGCACTGGGCCCGTATAGGTTGGGCGTGCGCCAACAACCGACACGTCCCCATAAAGCTGCAGTTGTTCTGCCACGCAGCCTGCTTGCCCAAGGCGCGGGCTGACCAAGGCCAATTTTCCCTCAAAGCCAGACCGCAAATTGCCCTGACCATCCAACCGCAGCCCTGCCCGACCATAAGGCGACTCGAGCGCAAGCCGGGCATCTTCCAGCGCCAGATCAATCCGCGGCAGGCGAAACCCGCTGTCAGACGGGGCCGGAAGCAGCCGATCGAGACTGCCGAATGAAATTTTTTCGTCCTGTTGCTTGCCCCAAAGTCGCAGCCCACCGGCCCGAAAGGCTTTGACAGATAGGCCGGTCAGGCTGGGTCCCACATCAATCTCCACCCAGTCGGCAACCAAGTCTGGCCGGGTTGGGTCACCAATGCGCACCTGCTCCAGCCTTTGACGGCGCATTTCTATCGCTTTGATTTTGTAGGACGCTTTTACGCCATGCTGGGCGAAATAGGTGTCGAGCACATCGCGCGCGATTGGCTCACGATAGCGCCAAAGCCCGATCCCGGTAACAAGCACGCTGCCTGCCAGGACAAAGAGACTCAATTTGGCGCGCGTGCGCAAGGCCATGCTGTCCTTCCAAGCCGCTTTGCCCGCGAGGATCAAGGGCAATTGACGGGCGCTGTTGCTCTATTAGCCTCCTTCTGATGCAGGAGGAAGCGATCTTGGGGGCGGGCCATCGTGAAAGGCTACGTCGTCGCCTGATTGAAGGCGGGCCAGAGGCGCTGCTCGATCATGAACTGGTGGAGTATCTGCTCGCGCTGGCCATTCCCCGGCGCGATACAAAGCCAATTGCCAAGCGCCTGCTGGCCCAATTTGGCAGCCTAAGCGCGCTGCTCTGTGCTGATGCCGAAGCCATTGGCCGCAATGGCGGCATTGGTGATGGGGCCGTCGCTGCGCTTAAACTTGCCCATGCAACTGCCTTGCGGATGTTGTCAGAACCCCTTCGCAACCAGCCTATTCTGGGCAGCTGGCAAGCTCTGCTGGATTATCTGCGGGCTGATCTGGCCGCCCTAACGGTAGAGCGGGTGCGCATTCTCCACCTCAATGCCCGAAATATGCTGATCCGCGATGAATTGATGGCGGAAGGATCAACCGATCAAGCGGTTATCCATGTCCGCGAGGTGATGCGCCGGGCGCTGGATTTTGGGTCAGCCGCGCTTATCCTTGTCCACAACCATCCCTCAGGCGATCCAACACCCAGCCGTGCGGACATTCAACTCACCAAACAAATTATTGAGGCAGGCCGCATCTTGGGCATTTCCGTGCATGACCACATCATCATTGGGGCCAATGGCCATAGCTCACTGCGCGCAGCAGGGTTGCTGAACTGATCGTGGCGTGCGCGTTGCAGCATTGCCGCTGCTGGCCCTTCCTGCTAGCGGCTCCGCAAACGCTTGAGCCAGACAGGATTTGCCATGATTCCCCGCTATGCCCGCCCCGATATGGTCCAAATTTGGGAGCCGGAAAGCCGGTTCAAAATCTGGTTTGAGATTGAGGCGCACGCAACGGACGCGCTGGCCGAGCTGGGCGTCGTCCCCAAATCAGCGGCCAAGGCGCTCTGGGATTGGTGGGCGACCAACCCGACCATTGATGTCGCGGCCATTGATGCCATTGAGGCCGTCACCAAGCATGATGTGATCGCCTTCCTCACATGGGTTGCGGAAAATGTGGGGGATGAAGCGCGCTTCATGCATCAGGGCATGACCAGCTCTGACGTGCTCGACACCTGCCTTGCCGTGCAACTGACGCGCGCGACTGACATATTGCTGGCTGACCTTGATGCGCTGCTTGAAGCCATTAAGCGCCGCGCCTTTGAACATAAGATGACACCCAGCATTGGCCGCAGCCATGGCATTCATGCAGAGCCTGTCACTTTTGGTCTCAAAATGGCGGAAGCCTATGCTGAATTTGCCCGGTGTAAGGATCGCTTGTTGGCGGCGCGCAAAGACATTGCGACCTGCGCGATTTCAGGCGCAGTTGGCACCTTTGCGAATATTGATCCGCGCGTAGAGGCTCATGTCGCAGCCAAGCTCGGCCTTGCCGTTGAGCCTGTCTCGACTCAAGTCATCCCGCGTGATCGCCACGCCATGTATTTTGCGACTTTGGGCGTCATTGCCTCGTCCATTGAGCGGCTGGCTATTGAGGTGCGCCATTTGCAGCGCACCGAGGTGCTGGAGGCAGAGGAATATTTCTCGCCCGGCCAAAAAGGCTCCTCGGCCATGCCGCATAAGCGCAACCCGGTCCTGACCGAAAACCTCACCGGCCTTGCCCGCATGGTCCGCAGCTATGCCCTGCCCGCCATGGAAAATGTCGCGCTGTGGCATGAACGCGATATCAGCCACTCGTCGGTGGAACGCTATATTGGCCCGGATGCGACAATCACGCTCGACTTTGCCCTCGCGCGATTGACCGGCGTGATCGACAAGCTGCTCGTTTACCCAGAGCGAATGCAGAAAAACCTCGATAAAATGGGTGGGCTTGTCCACTCGCAACGCGTGCTGCTGGCCCTCACTCAAGCGGGCGTGAGCCGGGAAGATGCCTATCGCCTGGTTCAGCGCAATGCGATGAAGGTGTGGGAGTCCGATGGCCAATTGTCGCTGCTGGAGCTGTTAAAGGCCGATAGCGAAGTGACGGCGGCCTTAAGTCCTGCAGAAATCGAAGAAAAGTTCGACCTTGGCTATCACCTCAAGCATGTCGACACGATTTTTGCGCGCGTCTTTGGCTAAGATTTAATTAACGACTCTGCACTTCACGGTTGCATTTAGTGCAATCGCGATTGCAGGCGTTGCGATTGAAACAGAATGTTGCAGCGCACAAATGGGCGGCGAGCGGACGGCTCCTCCGTCCAATGCAACACAAGGACAATCGCAATGGCACGCATTACGCAAATCGCCAGCGTCGCGATCGGCCTGATGACGCAGGGCATTTTGCTCGGCATCGTTATCGGCGCCTAATTTCGCGCTCTGACAGACAGACACAGTTAGCCCGTCGGCCCCTCTCCCGGCGGGCTTTTCTGTATCTGGGGCAAGGTGGAGCCAAAGGAGCGCCCCCCCAAATCCGTGCTCCGGGCTTGACCCGGAGCCCAGTGGCACCATCCTTCTGGGCTCCGGCTCAGGGCCGGAGTGCAAATATGGGTCCACGAAGCGACGGATGGCTCAATCCGTCAAATCGTCCCACATTTCTTTGATTTTCGAGAAAAAGCCTGAGCTTTGCGGGCATTCTTCGCCGGTTTCCGTCGCGCGGAATTCTTCAAGCAGTTCCTTTTGACGCGCGGTCAATTTGGTGGGCGTTTCGACTTCAATCTGCACCACCAAATCGCCCATGCCGCGGCCATTGAGCACGGGCATCCCTGCCCCGCGCTGGCGGATTTGCTTGCCCGATTGAATCCCTGCCGGAATGCGGATTTCATGACCCACACGGTCCAGACCGGGCACCGTAATCGTCCCGCCCAAGGCCGCTGTCGTAAAGCTAATCGGCGCGCGGCAGAACAAGGTCGTGCCATCGCGCTGGAAAATCTGGTGCCGCTTCAAATGCAGGAAGATATATAAATCGCCTGAGGGGGCACCGCGTGCGCCCGCTTCCCCTTCGCCGGTTAAGCGAATGCGGGTCCCATCATCCACGCCCGGCGGAATGGTGACGGCCAGTGTCTTGGCCTTGTCCACCCGGCCTTGGCCACGACAACTGGTGCAGGGGTCAGAAATGACGCGGCCTGAGCCCTGACAGGCTGGACATGTGCGTTCCACCACGAAAAAGCCCTGCTGGGTGCGCACTTGGCCATGCCCCCCACAGGTGCCGCAGGCAGACGCAGACGTGCCCGGCTTTGCACCAGAGCCGCCACAAGGATCACATTTGGCAGAAACCTCAACCGAAATTTCAGTCTGCTTGCCGTGATAGGCTTCTTCCAGCGTAATCTCGAGATCATAGCGCAGATCGGCGCCGCGCTGCGGCCCGCGCTGGCGGCCGCGGCCACCGCCCATAAATTCGCCAAAGATATTTTCGAATATGTCTGAAAAGCCGCCAAAATCCTGCGGCCCACCCCCGCCACCATTTTGGAATGCGGCCTTGCCATATTGATCATAAGCGGCGCGCTTTTGCGGGTCCTTAAGAACCTCATAGGCCTCGCTAATGGCTTTGAACTTGGCTTCAGACTCTGCGCAGCCCGGATTTTTATCGGGGTGAAAGCGCATGGCGAGCTTGCGATAGGCCGATTTAATCGTGCCATCGTCCGCCGTGCGGGAAACTTCCAAAAGCTCGTAATAATCGTCGGACATGAGGTCCCCCTAAACTCTTGCCCGATCAGGCCGCCAGATGCCGATGCTCAAACGAGGCGGGGGAGCCTCTTGCACAGCACCCAGCGGCCTGCCGGGAGAGATCATTCCTCAGCCCTTATTCTCGTCCACTTCCGAGAATTCGGCATCCACCACATCATCATCCTTGGGCGCATCTGCACCCGGCGATGCCGCCTGCGCCTGTTCCTTCTCGTAAATGGCTTGGCCCAGCTTCATCGAGACTTGCGCCAAAGCCTGCGCCTTGTCCGTCATCACATCGGGTTCGCCGCCTTCGACCGCCGCCTTGGCTTCGGCCAGTGCCGCTTCGATTTCAGACTTCAGCGCGTCATCCACCTTATCGGCATGTTCCGCCAATTGACGTTCCGTCGTGTGGATCAGGCTTTCCGCATTATTCTTGGCTTCGGCCGCCTCACGACGCTTCTTATCTTCTTCGGCAAAGCGTTCGGCATCTTTCACCATCTGATCAATATCGGAGTCAGACAGGCCACCCGAGGCTTGGATCTTGATCTGCTGTTCCTTGCCGGTGCCCTTGTCCTTGGCGTGGACGGACACAATGCCGTTCGCGTCAATATCAAAGGTCACTTCAATCTGCGGCACGCCGCGCGGTGCAGGCGGAATACCCACCAGATCAAACTGGCCCAGCATCTTGTTGTCCGCAGCCATTTCACGCTCACCCTGGAAGACGCGGATGGTGACGGCCTGCTGATTGTCCTCAGCCGTTGAGTAGACTTGCGACTTCTTGGTCGGGATGGTCGTGTTACGATCAATCATGCGGGTGAAGACGCCACCCAGCGTTTCAATGCCCAGCGAGAGCGGCGTGACATCGAGCAGCAGAACATCCTTCACATCGCCCTGCAAGACACCCGCCTGAATGGCAGCACCCATGGCAACCACTTCATCCGGGTTCACGCCGGTATGCGGTTCTTTCCCAAAGAACTGCTTCACGACTTCACGGACGCGCGGCATACGGGTCATACCACCCACCAGCACCACGTCCGAAATATCAGCGGCCTTCACGCCCGCATCGGCCAAGGCCTTGCGGCAGGGCTCCAGCGTGCGCTGGATCAGCTCTTCAACCAGCTTTTCAAGGTCAGCCCGCGTAATGGTCTTTACCAAGTGCTTCGGGCCAGACTGGTCCGCCGTGATAAAGGGCAAGTTGACTTCAGTCGACGCTGCGGACGACAGCTCAATCTTCGCCTTTTCGGCGGCTTCCTTCAGGCGTTGCAGGGCCAGCTTGTCATTGCGCAGGTCAATGCCTTCGGCCTTTTTGAACTCGTCCGCGAGGAATTCGACAATCTTGGAGTCAAAATCTTCACCGCCCAAGAAGGTGTCGCCGTTGGTCGACTTCACTTCAAACACACCATCCCCAATTTCGAGGACGGAAATATCAAAGGTGCCGCCACCAAGGTCATAGACGGCAATTGTTTTGCCATCGTTCTTATCAAGGCCATAGGCCAAGGCAGCCGCTGTCGGCTCGTTGATGATGCGCAGCACCTCAAGACCGGCAATCTGCCCGGCATCCTTGGTCGCCTGACGCTGGGCGTCGTTGAAATAGGCGGGGACGGTGATGACAGCTTGGGTCACGGTTTCGCCCAAATAGGCTTCCGCCGTTTCCTTCATCTTCTGCAAGGTAAAGGCCGAGATTTGCGACGGAGAATAATCCGTGCCGCCAGCAGCCACCCACGCATCGCCATTCTTACCTTTGGCGATTTGATAGGGGACGAGTTCCATGTCCTTCTTGGTCATGGGATCATCAAAGCGGCGGCCAATCAGGCGCTTGACCGCGTAAACGGTGTTTTCAGGATTGGTCACGGCCTGACGCTTGGCGGGCTGACCAATCAGGCGCTCACCATCTTTGGCAAAGGCCACAATCGACGGCGTTGTGCGCGCGCCTTCTGCATTTTCAATGACCTTGGGCGTGCCGCCCTCCATCACTGCAACGCAGCTGTTGGTCGTGCCAAGGTCAATCCCAATTACTTTCGCCATAGTCTCACTTCACCCCAATATAGCTACGACCCGCTTTCCCCTCAGAAAGCAGCGGTCTCATCATTTCGTCTGGCGATATAGGAAGCGAATCTTCGCTCGCAAGGTTTGAACGAACAAAGCTGTAAAAGGAGATGAAATGGGTGGGCTTTCCTCCTAAGCTGGAAAAGACCCTAGTTTTGAAAATGGAGCCTATTCGTGTCGCCCAAAGTCAGCTTTTTGCCCGTTCTTCTGGTGCTTGCCGCTTGCAGCCAACAGCCAGCAGCCCCTGTGACTGACGCAGTGGTCCGCCTGCCCGCTGCCACGGGCCGGCCGGGTGCCGCCTATTTCACGCTGCACGGCGGAGAAACGGGCCGCACGCTTGTGTCGGTCAGCAGTCCGTCTGCCGGGCGCACCGAAATGCACGATATGACGATGTCAGACGGCATGATGACGATGACTCCCCTGACCAATGGCGTTGCCATACCCGCCAAGGGCCAAGTCCGTTTTGAAAGCGGCGGTAAGCACGTGATGCTGTTTGATATGAAGTCGGGCCTAAAATCCGGGGATGCCGTGCAATTGCGTTTCACGTTCAGCAATGGAGAAACGGCTGCTATTGACGCAAAGGCCGAGGCACCGGGCGGCGGGGATATGCATGGCGGCCATTAAGCCCCGCCTTGCGCCCGCCCGACAAAGCGGCCTAACTGACCCAAATTTATAAATAGGAGAGAATGATGCAGCATCGTCGCTTGGGCAAAAGCGCCATTTATGTGTCCGACATTTGTATGGGCACAATGACCTTTGGCAGTCAGGCGGATGAGGCGACTTCGCATCGCATTCTCGACCAAAGTTTTGATGCGGGCATCAATTTTTTTGATACAGCCGAAGGCTATCCCGTGCCGCCTGATGTCAAATGGGTGGGCCGGACCGAAGAAATTGTTGGCCGCTGGCTCAAAACCAAGGATCGCGATGCGATTATCCTGGCGACCAAAGTCTCCGGCCCCAGCCATATCTGGTTCAAATCTCCCAAGCGCGCCGGCATGACCGCGATGGACAGGCATAATATCACCCGTGCAGTGGAAGATAGCCTGCGTCGCCTGCAAACCGATTATATTGATCTCTACCAAACGCATTGGCCCGATCATGGAACCGCTTACGAAGAAACCATGGAGGTTCTGGATGAGCTGGTTCGCGCAGGCAAAGTGCGCATTCTGGGATGTTCCAATGAAACAAGCTGGGGCCTCATGAAATCCATTCAGGCGTCAGAACGTTTGGGCGTTGCCCGCTATCAAACAATCCAGAATAATTTCAGCATGAACAACCGCCGCTTTGAAGACGAGCTGGCGCAAGTCTGCCGCGAAGAAGGGGTAAGCCTGATCCCCTATTCCCCGCTGGCGGGTGGGGTTTTGTCGGGCAAATATAATGGCGGCCAGCGCCCAGAAGGCGCGCGCTTCTCCCGCTATCTCGAAATGGGCGGGCGCCAGGCAGATATGGCCAAGCGGTTCGTGAATGATAAAGCGCTCGCCTCAACCGAACGCTTCATGGCGATCGCGCAAGAGGCGGGCATGGATATTGTAACGCTGGCAACCGCATGGTCAAAGCAGCATGATTTTGTGGCGTCCACAATTGTCGGCGTCTCCCGCGAAGACCAACTGCCGCCAATTCTGGCCGCAGCAGATATGGTCCTGCCGGCAGATGTGATGAAGGCGATCCACAAGGTCACGCGCGACATCATGTATCCTATGGGGTAATGGTTCTGCCGCGCTCCGGGCCTGACCCGGAGCCCAGCTCGGCACCCTCCTAGGCTCCGGCTCAAGGCCGGAGTACAGCTTAAAAAACACGGCGCTTGTGCGTGCTCCGGGCTTGACCCGGAGCCCAGCTCAGCAGCCTCCTAGGCTCCGGCTCAGGGCCGGAGTACAGCTTAAAGAACATGGCGCTTGTGCGTGCTCCGGGCTTGACCCGGAGCCAAAATCTTCAGTCGTCCCGGCGGGCTTCGCTGATCCGCCGCCGCAGCCAGCCAAACAGCATCAAATGCGCGCCAACAAACAGCAGCACGACGATGAGGATGATCCGCTCGACGCTCATGCGCTTTGGCTCACTCGACTGTGACTGATT
>JBEDNE010000125.1:0-4502 GCA_041170745.1 Pseudomonadota bacterium | reverse complement strand
GGTGACGGGCTATTCCTTGCCCGATGCGGTCCGACTGGCCGCCCGCTTTGCCGCCAACCCGCAGCCCAAGCCGGGCATGACATTTGAGTATGCTGAACAGGTTTGGCGCGCGCGCGGCTTTTACCGGATGCTCGATGCCATGTTGTTCCGCGCAGCAGACCCCCCAGAGCGATATCGGATCCTTCAGCGCTTCTACGGACTTTCGGAGGGGTTGATTGCGCGCTTCTATGCAGGGCATTCGACATGGGCTGACAAGCTGCGCGTGCTGGCCGGCAAGCCCCCCGTGCCTATTGGGCGCGCCATCCGGGCGATATTGGAGAAAAGATAGTGAAAACGGCAATCGTGATTGGCGCAGGCTTTGGTGGCCTCGCTTTGGCTATTCGCCTGCAATCTGCAGGCATCCAGACCGTGATTGTCGAAGCGCGCGACAAGCCGGGTGGCCGTGCGTATCACTGGAATGAAAAGGGCTTCATCTTTGATGCAGGCCCCACTGTCATCACTGACCCGCCTTGCCTTGAAGAGCTATGGGCGCTGTCTGGTCAAAACATCTCTCGCGATGTGGATTTGCTGCCGGTTAAGCCCTTTTATCGGCTTCACTGGCCCGATGGCACAACCTATGATTATGCCAATGATGAAGAGGCGTTGCGCGCCGAAATCCGCAAAATCGCGCCCGATGATCTGGCCGGATATGAAGGATTTCAGGAATATTCAAAAGGCGTGGAACGCGAAGGCTATCAAAAACTAGGTGCAGTTGCGTTTCTGAACATCACCTCCATGCTGAAGGCAGCACCTGCGCTGGCGCGTTATCAGGCGTGGCGGTCAGTTTATTCTATCGCCTCATCTTATGTGAAGAATGAAAAGCTGCGCCAAGCGCTTTCGTTTCAAACCCTGCTCGTCGGCGGGAACCCAATGACGACCAGTTCGATCTACGCGCTCATCCATACCATCGAGAAGCGCGGCGGCGTGTGGTTTGCCAAGGGCGGCACCAACAAGCTGGTCAGCGGCATGGTATCTCTGTTTGAGCGATTGGGCGGCACGCTGCGTCTTAATGATCCGGTTGAAGAGATTGAGACTAATGGCAACCGCGCTACTGCGGTGCGCACCAAGAGCGGCTGGCGGCAGGAAGCAGATGCCATCGCCTCCAACGGCGATTTGATGCACAATTATCGGGACTTGCTTCGCAATCATCCGCGCGGAGCAAAGCAAACGCGATCTTTGAAGCGCAAGCGTTGGTCCCCCTCGCTGTTCGTCGTTCATTTTGGCCTGAAAGGGAGTTTCCCTGAAATCCCGCACCACATGATCTTGTTCGGCCCGCGCTATAAAGGGCTGTTGGATGACATCTATAAGAATGGTCACGTGCCTGAGGATTTCTCGCTCTATCTGCACCACCCCAGCGTGACGGATCCCAATATGGCACCTAAGGGCCATTCCACATTCTATGTCCTGGCGCCCGTTGCGCATCTGGGCAAAGCCCAAGCAGATTGGGACGGCGAATTTGGTGAGAAATTTAAACAATCAATCTTAGAAGAAGTTTCTAAGCGATTGATTCCAGATCTAAAAGATCGCCTCGTCACCAGCTTCCATTATGCCCCGACCGATTTTGGGCGGGATTTAAATGCCCATTTGGGCAGCGCCTTCAGCTTGGAGCCCGTGCTGTGGCAGAGCGCCTATTTCCGTGCGCACAACCGCGATGATGTGATCCCCAATCTCTATTTCGTGGGCGCCGGCACGCATCCTGGGGCGGGCATTCCGGGCGTGGTGGGCAGTGCAAAAGCGACGGCGGCACTGATGCTGGAAGATCTTGCCTGACGCGCGACTTGCGGTCTGCGTCAGAGCGAGGCATGGGGCAGGCAATGAAACGCATTGCAGTCTATTGCGGATCAGCAACGCCCGCTGACCCCTGTTATATCGAAACCGCACAGCTGGTGGGCCGCACCCTGGCTGCCCGCGGCATTGGGCTTGTCTATGGCGGCGGCAAGCTAGGCCTGATGGGTGCAGTGGCCAATGCCGTGCTGGACGCGGGGGGCGACGTAATTGGCGTGATCCCCGAGGCACTGGTTGGCAGCGAAGTTGCGCATACAGGCTGCACAGAATTGCACGTGGTGCCTGGAATGCATGAGCGCAAACGGATGTTTACCGATTTGTCTGATGGGTTCCTGACCATCCCCGGTGGCGTCGGAACAATGGATGAATTGTGGGAGGCGATCAGCTGGGCGCAATTGGGCTACCACCAAAAGCCCGTTGGCCTGCTCAACGCCGCCGGCTTTTACGACAAGCTGCTCGAATTTAACGCACATATGGTGTCGGTTGGTTTTATCCGCGCGCAGCACAAAGATATCCTGATCGCCGATAACGATCTCGATCAACTGCTGGAACGCATGGCGACATATAAGCCCCATCAGACAATCTTTGCCATGAAGGCGAAAGACCTCTGATCCGGCAGCTGGCAGATCGGGCCATTCTTGTCGCTCATGCGCGCGACAGCATCGCCTTGGGCTCCAAATCCTTTGCCCTCGCGTCTAAGCTATTTGATCCTGTTACGCGGGAGCGCGCGTGGCTGCTCTATAGCTGGTGCCGCGCCTGCGACGACATTGCCGATGGGCAAGATCATGGCGGGGCTTTGCGCCGGGTTGATAATCCCGAAGAACGTCTGGCCTATCTGCGCGACATGACCGAACGCGCCTTGGCAGGTGAGGTTACGGGCCTGCCCGCCTTTGATGCGCTTGGGCTCGTAGTGGCAGAATGCAACATTCCGCACCAATGGCCGCGTGATCTGATCCAAGGCTTTGCGATGGATGCGGCGGGCTTTTCCCCGCGCAACGAAACGGACTTGCTGACCTATTGCTATCATGTTGCAGGCGTTGTCGGCCTGATGATGGCCTGCCTTATGGGCGTTCGCACTGATGACGCGGACACGCTGGGCCGCGCCAATGATCTCGGGCTGGCGTTCCAGCTCGCCAACATCGCCCGGGATGTCAGCGAAGATGCCGATGCCGGGCGTTGTTACATCCCCATGGATTGGCTTGCTGAAGCCGATATTGCACCCGGCGAGCATATGAAGACCCATTCTCGCCCGGCAATGGCGAAGATTGCGCAACGCATGGCACATATGGCGGCAGTCTATGAAGCAAGCGCACGCATTGGCGCCCGCCGCCTGCCCTTTCGCTGCCGCTGGGCCGTGTTGGCCGCTGCTGGCATTTATGGCGATATCGCCCGTGAAGTTGCTCGGCGAGGCGCATCGGCATGGGACCACCGCGTTGTAACATCCAAAGCAGCCAAGGCCGGCTGGGTGGCACGCGCACTGCTTCAGACCCTTTAACTGCTTTTTCCGCCCCTCAACTTTTGGGTCTTTGCTATGTGATGACGCAGGCGGTATAGCGTCTTTCATGTCTTCAATACGTCCTTGGCGCGAGATTGCGCGCCGCAAATCTCGTCAGATCATGGTTGGCAGCGTGCCCGTAGGGGGCGATGCCCCGATCAGCGTTCAAACGATGACCAACACGCTGACTTCGGACGCGAAGGCGACGATTGATCAAATCCGTCGCTGCGAAGAGGCCGGCGTGGACATTATTCGGGTTTCTTGCCCCGATGTGGAGTCGACAGCCGCGCTGAAGCAAATTGTTCGCGCCGCGCGTGTCCCCGTCGTGGCGGACATTCATTTTCATTATAAGCGCGCGCTGGAAGCGGCAGATGCGGGCGCGGCCTGTTTGCGCATTAACCCCGGAAATATTGGTTCGGCCGAACGCGTGAACGAAGTCGTCAACGCTGCAAAGGCGAATGGCTGCGCAATCCGCATCGGCGTGAACGCCGGCAGCCTCGAAAAAGATTTGCTGGAAAAATATGGCGAGCCGTGCCCCGAAGCACTGGTAGAATCGGCACTGGACCATATCAAGCTGCTCCAAGACCGCGACTTTCATGAATTTAAGGTCGCGGTGAAGGCGTCTGACGTTTTCCTCGCTGTCTCTGCCTATATGGGCCTTGCCGAAGCGGTGGATTGCCCGCTGCATTTGGGCATTACCGAAGCCGGCGGCCTGATTGGCGGCACCGTGAAGTCTGCCATTGGCATTGGCAATCTGCTTTGGGCGGGTATTGGCGACACCATCCGCGTCTCTCTCTCGGCGGAGCCGGAAGAGGAAGTACGTGTTGGCTATGAGATCCTGAAAACACTGGGCCTGCGCACACGCGGTGTCCGCGTTGTCTCTTGCCCCAGCTGCGCACGGCAGGGCTTTGACGTTATCCGCACCGTCCAAAAGCTGGAAGATGCGCTCCAACATATCAAAACGCCGATGTCGCTCTCCGTCCTTGGCTGTGTGGTCAACGGCCCCGGTGAAGCGCGTGAGACGGACATTGGCATTACCGGCGGCGGCAATGGGAAACATATGGTTTATCTGTCTGGCGTGACCGACCATCATGTCGAAGATGCCGATATGATTGGCCATATTGTGAAGCTGGTTGAGGCCAAGGCCGCCGAAATTGACGCTGGCACATCCGTCAGCATGGAC
>JBEDNE010000124.1:0-34891 GCA_041170745.1 Pseudomonadota bacterium | reverse complement strand
AAAAAGCCAAGCAGAAGCAGATCTCCGGGCATTTGAAGACCATGTCGCCCGCCTTGCGCCCGTGCGGGAATGCCATATGCTCAACGGCGAAATTGATTTTATTCTAAAGATTGTCGCGCGTGATCTTCAGGAATTTCAAGAATTTTTGACCACATCGCTCACAACCGCGCCGCACGTTGCGGGAGTCAAAACCTCGTTAACCATCCGCACATCCAAGAATATGCCGGGTGTCCCCGTTGGGCCAGATTGATTGACGCACAGGCTTGTCAAACAGGCATGAAAAAAGGGGCGCCGGCACCGAGCCGAACGCCCCTTTTCTTTGCCCTAAGGCTTAGGCCTGTTGGTCAAGCCAAAGCAGCCAGAACTCAGCAATATCCTTGCGCTGTGCGCCCGTCACCGCCTTGAAGGCCGACCGAGCGCCGTCCTTGTCACCAGAGCGTGCCAGCGCGATGCCGAGGCGGGTATTGACCGTATCGGCATCTGCCCCGCCCTTTTGCTGTGCCAGTTTGAACAGCGCAATTGCCTTGGCATTCTCGCCATAGGCCAGATAGGCGCTGCCTGTATTGGCTGCCAAACGGCCATCTGGTGAAGAGGCGGCCCGCTTCTCGTCGGCGACAACAGATGCGCGGTCTGCGGGAATTTTAGCGTTGGCATCAGTCAAACGTTCAGAAACAGCCCGGCTCGACTTGCTCACCGCGCCGGACGCAAAACCTTCTTCAATCACGGACTTGGCCTCACCCGGCAATGCGCTCAGCGTTGCAAGTGACGCATATTCAAAAAAGTCACGCTCGCCTGACAGCGCCTTAGTATCGTGCATCAGGCGGAAAAGATCGATCATTGCTTGATTGTCGAGCTTGCTGCCATCGCGATAAACAACAAGCGCACTGCGCCAGTTCTCCGCCGTGGGGTAAGCTGCAACCTGCATCCGCGTCCATTTTGCCGTGTCGGAAACCAACTTGGCGCGATACGCCATCGAGGCACCTCGGCCATACCATTCAACCGGGGCCTTACGGCCTGCAGCGGCTTCCGACTTAATCGCTGCTTCAAGGGCAGCTAGACCTTCGGGTGTGGCATTGGTTTTGAAATTGGTTTCAGCAAGCAATAAGCTGGCGCTGACATCAGAAATTCCCAAACGGACAGCTTCGCCCAGATATTTTTTTGCGTCGGGATAATTGGTCGCTTGATAGGCCAATTGGCCCGCAGCATAGTTCAATCGTGGCAAATCGGCAGCATTTGCACTGCCACTGGTGATCATGCCGACAACGCCATCATATTGATGCTTTGGGTCCTTCGTCACTTGGCCAAGCGTCAATCGCAAAGCAGCGGCGGCATATTTTTCATCCGCACCTTTGGAGACGGCATCAACGGCTTGAACTTTGGCAAGCGCATCTGGCGCATTCGCCTTCACCGCAGCATCCGCCGGCGCATAGGCAGCCCGGAATTCCTTGCTGAGCTCCCATTTCTTTTGCGGCGCTTTAGCCTTTTCTTCCTTCGCAGCCATTGCCGGTGAGAGGGCCAGCGGGGCAGCAACCCCGAGCACAAGGCCCAGACCCAAAGCGGCGCGAGAAACCATCTTCATATCAACCATCCTCCTGCGTGCTGGCCCGACTCCAGCCCGACTCTTAAAAAGCGGACATCCGCTAATCGGTTCCAGAAACGGGCACAAGCAAAACGAGAATTGGGCTTTGGCAAGAGCCAACTGAACATGGTTTGAACCAGTCCACAGAAACTATGCTGGTCCGCGCCTTGACGCTGGCTTTCTCTCACCATTGGGATTAGGCAAAAACGAGATAAATCGACCGTTTGGAAAGAGCTTTTTTTTGAGTACTGACGCGCCCATTCTCGCCGATCCGTCGGACATCTCTCCCATCAACATCGTGTACGAAATGAAGTCGAGCTATCTCGACTATGCCAAGTCCGTTATTGTGTCGCGCGCCCTGCCCGACGTTCGTGATGGTCTAAAGCCCGTCCACCGTCGCATTTTGTTTGCCGCGCAAGAAGGCGGCTTTGTGCCAGGGCGCCCCTATCGTAAGTCTGCCAAGATCGTTGGCGACGTGATGGGTAATTATCACCCGCATGGTGACTCTTCGATTTATGACGCACTGGCACGTCTGGCGCAGGATTGGTCGATGCGCCTGCCGCTCATGGACGGTCAGGGCAATTTCGGCTCGATGGACCCCGATCCGCCTGCCTCGATGCGCTACACCGAAGCGCGGTTAGCCAAGCCGGCGATGAGCCTGTTGGAAGATCTCGATAAAGACACAGTCGACTTTCAGCCCAATTATGACGGCAGCCGTGATGAACCGCGCGTTCTGCCTGCCCGATTCCCGAACCTGCTGGTCAATGGCGCGGGCGGCATTGCTGTCGGCATGGCGACCAATATCCCACCACATAATCTGGGCGAAGTCGTCAATGCGTGCCTTGCCTATATGGAAAATGGGGCAATCAGCTCAGAAGAGTTGATGGAACACGTCCCTGCCCCCGATTTCCCAACCGGCGGGATTATTTTGGGCACGGCGGGCGCACGATCCGCCTATTTGTCGGGCAAAGGCTCGATCATCGTCCGCTCCCGCCATGTGGTGGAAGAAGGCCGTGGCGATCGGCGTTCAATTGTCCTGACCGAAATTCCCTTCCAGCAGGGCAAAAACGCGCTCGTCGAAAAAATTGCGGAAGCCGCAAAGGACAAGCGGATTGAGGGCATTTCCGACATTCGCGATGAATCGAACCGCGAAGGTGTGCGGATTGTTATTGATCTCAAGCGCGATGCCTCGCCGGAAGTCGTGCTGAACCAGCTGTGGCGCTACACGCCTGCGCAATCGAGCTTCCCCGCCAATATGCTCGCCATTCGCGGTGGCCGCCCCGAAACACTGACCCTGCGGGATATTATCGAGTCTTTCGTCAAGTTCCGCGAAGAAGTCATTACACGACGCTCAAAATTTGAGCTGAACAAAGCGCGCGACCGTGCCCATATTTTGCTTGGCCTTGTGATCGCGGTGACCAATTTGGACGAAGTCGTCCGCATTATCCGCAGTTCAGCAAGCCCGGCTGAGGCGCGTGAAAAGCTGTCCGTCCGTGATTGGCCAATTGCGGAAATCGCGAGCTATATTCGCCTCGTTGAGGCCGTTGAGACCGAGGTTACGGGCGACAGCTACCGCCTGAGTGAAACGCAGATCCGCGCAATCTTGGAACTGCGCCTCCATCGCTTAACGGCTTTGGGCCGTGATGAGATTGGCAGTGAACTCAAGGGCCTAGCTGCCAGCATTGAAGAATTGCTCGCCATTCTGGCTGACCGCGTAAAACTTTATGCGGTGATGCGCGAAGAATTGGTAACAGTGCGGGATGAGTTTGCCACACCGCGTCGCACGGAAATTGCGCCTGCTGCCGATGGCATTGACGATGAAGACTTGATCGAACGTGAAGACATGGTCGTTACCGTGACCGTCGACGGCTATATCAAGCGCACCCCGCTTGATACCTTCCGGGCGCAGAAGCGCGGCGGAAAGGGCCGTTCGGCAATGTCGACCAAGGATGAGGATGTCGTCACTGAGCTGTTCGTCACCTCGACGCACACACCTGTGCTGTTCTTCTCCACACTGGGCAAAGTTTATCGCATGAAGGTCTGGCGCTTGCCAGAAGGCGGGCCCAACACGCGTGGGCGCCCCATGGTAAACCTGCTCCCGCTTGCCAAGGACGAGACAATCTCGACTGTCTTGCCCTTGCCCGAGGATGAGAATGAATGGGGCAAGCTGCACGTGATGTTTGCGACAGCCAAGGGCTCGGTGCGGCGCAACAGCATGGATGCCTTCACCAACATCCCGTCAAACGGCAAGATCGCGATGAAGTTTGAAGGCGATGACGCCGATGATCGCCTGATTGGCGTCGCCCTGTTGACTGAGGAAGACGATGTCCTCCTTGCCTCACGCAGTGGCAAAGCAATCCGCTTCATGGGCACTGATATTCGCGAATTCCAGAGCCGCAGCTCAACGGGCGTACGCGGGATGAGCCTGAAGGACGGCGACGAAGTGATGTCGCTTTCCATCCTCCGCCGCTCTGGCGCGAGCCAAGAAGAACGGGAAGCCTATCTGCGCGCGGCCCCGTGGAAGGACAATGAGAACGCCCCCACCCTGTCGCCGGAACGCATGGCGGAAATGGCAGAGCGGGAGCAGTTCATTCTCACGGTGTGCGCTAATGGCTATGGCAAACGCTCTAGCGCTTATGAATATCGCCGGACAGGCCGTGGCGGTCAGGGGATTACCAATATTGATAATATTGCCCGCAATGGCCCGGTTGTTGCGAGCTTCCCGGCCCATGACGAAGTGCAAATCATGCTGGTGACCGACCAGGCCAAGATGATTCGGATGAAAGTTTCCGATATGCGCGTCATTGGCCGCAACACAGCAGGCGTCCGCCTGTTCGACGTTGCAGATAAAGAACAGGTCGTTAGCGCCGCTTTGATTGAAGCGGATGATGACGGCGATGATGATATTGGGGCGCCAGATGCGGCCATCGCGTCGGCAGACATGCCAGCAGCCCCTCCCCCTCCGGCTGAGGGCCAAGACGCCGATTAAGCGAGAAGCGGTCGATCAAAGGATCGGCCGCTTTTTCGTTTAGCGCTGGGCTTCAATCAGCAATGCCGTTCCCTTTTCCGCATCTGCTTGACCGCATTGGACGCTGGCAAAGCCTGCGCGGCGCAGCCCGTCACTGATTTCGGTTGCGAACCGAGCCTCATCGCCAAAATCTTTGGACGCCGCCCAGCCATGGGTGATCGAGACGAGCCGGGCCTGCGGCTTGAGCAAATGCGATAGGCGTTGCGCTGTGGGATCAAAAGGTCGGCACATCTGCAAGCTATGCACCGCAATCGCGCCGTCAAAATAGGCGCCCTCAGGCCATTGCATATCGGCGACGCTGGCTTCGATCAGGCGCAGCCTGCGATCATGCATGGCCGCGCGATTACGTTTGGCACTCATCCTGTTCATCACGGATGATGGATCCACCCCCACCACTTCGGATACGGGATGGGTCAGCAATTGTTGCAGGCCCAGTCCCGGCCCAAAGCCAATCACGAGTATCTTGTCATCGCGTTGGGGGTTAAGCCGGCTAACGGCCTCATCTTCGGCCGCCGCGTTCATCCGGGCCATGATATGGGCGGCAAACCATCCCGTGATGCCATCAAACATGGCCGCCGCGCCTTTCCTTTAAACGCCCGAAAACAAAAACCCCGCCGCAAGCGACGGGGTTTCTAAGATCCAAAAGGATGCGTTCACCTTAGCGCTTGAGCGAGAGACCGCCGAAACGCTTGTTGAACTTGGCCACCTGACCACCCGAATCCATCAGGCGCTGCTGACCACCGGTCCAGGCGGGGTGCGAGAGCGGATCAATATCCAGCGTCATCGTGTCGCCTTCCTTGCCCCAAGTGGAGCGCGTTTCGAACACGGTGCCGTCAGTCATCTGCACCTTGATCATGTGGTAATCGGGATGGCCTTCTTTTTTCATCTTACTGCTCCGGTTGCGGCTGGTTCCGACCAGCCATGGATGCGGGCGCTTTAACGGCTTACGCAGGGTTTGGCAAGCAATGCGCCCCTCAGCCTTGCGGCGGATCAGCGATCATTGCCGTGAAATTGGCTTCGGCGGCCAGCTTGCCATCAATTGAGGCGCGACCCACAAATTTGCAAACCGTTGCGCGCTTCTGAACAAATTCAGCTTCCAGCGTCAGCAAGCAACCCGGTTCCACAGGCGTGCGGAATTTGGCGCCATCAATTGCCATAAAATAGACGAGCTTGCCGGACCCGGCCAAGCCGAGGGATTCAATGGCAAGGACACCGGCGGCCTGCGCCAATGCCTCAACAATCAACACCCCAGGCATGATTGGGCGACCGGGGAAATGCCCCTGAAAAAAGGGCTCATTAATCGTGACGGCCTTAATTGCGCGGATCGACTGATCCGGCACAATCTCTTCCACACGATCAACCAGAAGCATCGGGTAGCGGTGCGGCAATGCTGCCAACACCGCCCGAATATCAAGCGCACCCGCCATCATTTGGTCCAATCGACGCCTTAGCGGCCCTGAGGCTGCTGCTGGTTCGCCGCAGGCGCCGCAGCGCGCGGGCCTTGCTGTTGGCCAGGTTGCCAGTCTGCCGGCGGCGTGATGGATACGCTGGGAACCAGCGCATTCAACTCTGCCAGAATATCCGGGGTCAAATCTGTGCCCGGCGTGTTTTTGATCACCACATTGCGCTGAACGAGCAAAGCGACCTTCTTCTTGGCCATCGCGGCCGACACGGCTGCATCCAGCTTCGGCTCAATCTGCTCAAGCACATAGGCGTTGACGCGCTCAATCGGGTCGCTCAGCTTCGCCAGCTCTTCCTGAGCGGCGCGCTGCTTTTCCTGAATGGCCCGTGCTTGCGTTTGCAAGGCAGGGTTGTTCGGGTTCGTCTTTTGATCCGCTTGGAACTTAACGACCATGGCGTTCAACTCAGCCTGCAGAACGCGTGAGCGCGACTCAATTTGGTCATAGGTGGACTTATAGGTCACCCGCATCTGCTGGTCAGCGGTACGTGCCGCCTGCGATTGCGCCAAAATCTGCTGCACATCGCTATAGGCTACGCTTTGCGCCGCAGCAGGAGCGACAGGTGCCAAAGCCAGCGCCGATGCGGCGAGAAGCATTTTGTTGATCATCTTCATTAGAATTGTGTTCCTACGTTGAATGTGAACAGTTTTGGATCGTCTCCGTCCTTCTTGATCAATGCTTTGGCAAGATCAATGCGGAACGGACCGAAGGGAGAGCGCCAGTTGACGCCAAAGCCAACTGACAAGCGCGGTTGCCATGTGTCGCCATAAAAGACTTCGCGGAAGCCTGGCACTTCAAACAAAAGCGTCTGCGATTCCGAGCAGGAAGACCCAAAGCTTTGCTCTGTCACAACGCCCGTCGTATTGTCGCGGCAGCGCCGCAGGCCGTTGGGCAAATCATTGGTTTGTGGGCGCTTTACGCCAAAGACAGAGCCCATAACGGCAAAGATGGACGGACGCAGGCCCATTTCGCGCGCGCCAGAGCCCAAGGGCAATTCCAGCTCCATTCGGCCCAGATAATAGGCCCGACCGCCCAAGGAATCGTCCACAACCTGATTGCGCGCCGTAATGGGATTGCCATTGCTGTCATAGAATTGGCGCTGCACCCGCGGCCCCAAGCCACGAATGTCAAAGCCCGGGAATTGCGGCTCACCCAAGAAATACCGGTCAGTCAGGCGGACAGGATCACTGCCCGGTGTCTTGGGATTTTCAAAGCTGTGAATAAAGCCGCCCTCGGCTGACAGCGAGAAAACATAATTGCCAAAGGGCTTCCAATATTGGCGTGCGTCCACATTTGACCGGATATAATTGACGCTGCCACCAAGACCGGCAAAATCCTGACTAAAGACAAAACGACGACCACGCGTCGGCCGCAAGCGATTGTCCAAATCGTCAAACACGAGGCTATAGCCAACGGACGACGTGGTGCGCTTGCCAATTGCGTCGCACAAATAGCGGCCTGCCAAGAAGGGGTCGCACTGGCCGTTATAATAATAGGTCAGCTCATTCAGCGACACATCATCAAAGCTGAGGCCATAACGCACAGCAAAGGACCAATATTCTGTAATCGGCGCACCCATGCGCACCTGCATACCGGTTGTGATCTGCTGATAGGTGGTTTGGCGCGACTGGTTGATGAAGTTGAAGGAATTCAAATCGCGGCGGAATACGTCCGCGCCCAGTGCGATGTTCCGGTCCATGAAATAGGGCTCAGTAAAGCCGAGTTCGACGGATTTGGAATATTGCGAATAGTTAACACCCGCGCGCAATTCCTGACCCTTGCCGCGGAAATTGCGCTGACGGATTGAGAAATTGATGATGAAGCGTTCCAGCGACGAGAAGCCGGCGGACAATTGCAATTCGCCCGTCGCCTTTTCTTCAACATTGGCCTGCAGCACAATGCGGTCCGGCGTTGAGCCGGGCTTTTGTTCAATCTGCAGCTTTTCCTGAAAATAGCCGAGGCTCTGAATACGATCAGAAGACCGCTTCACTTGGAAGCTGTTAAATGGATCACCCTCCGCCAGACGGAATTCACGCCGAATAACCTTATCCAGTGTTGTGGTATTTCCGTTGATATCGACCCGCTCGACATAAACGCGCGGCGCATCGCTGATCTTATAGGCGATGGACATGGTACGCGCATCTTTATCGCGCACAAAATCAGGGTTCACCTCGGCAAAAGCATAGCCAAACAGGCCGGCGGCTTGCGTCAGGCTTTCAACGGTGTCTTCGACCAGCTTGGCATCATACCAATTGCCCTTGCGCGTCGCGAGCGTATCGGCCCGGGGTTTGTAATCGCGCAATTCACTGTCGATGGTGACATCGCCAAATTTGTATCGATCACCCTCTTCCACCAGATATGTGACGATGAAATCACGCTTGTCCGGCGTCAGTTCTGCCGTGGCAGAAACCACGCGGAAATCCGCATAGCCCTGCATCAAATAGAATTGCCGCATCTTGGACTGGTCATAGGCCAGCTTATCAGGATCGTAGCTGTCCTTTGACGAGAAGAAGCCAAAAAAGCTCGATGGCCGGGTGGCCATTTCGCTGATGATTTTCTTGTCAGAGAATTTCTCATTGCCCAGAATATTGATCTGGCGAACCTTAGATTTTGGCCCTTCACTAATTTCAAAGATAATGTCGACGCGGTTCTGATCGAGCTTGACCATCTTGGGTTCAACAATGGCCGCATAGCGGCCTTGGCGCTGATAAAGCTCAATGATCCGGGCAATATCGGCACGCACCTTGGACCGGGTAAAGATTTGGCGCGGCGCAATCTTAATTTCAGGGCGAATTTTCTCGTCCTTCAGGCGCTTATTGCCTTCAAGAACGATGCGGTTGATGACGGGGTTTTCCTGAACCTCAATCGTCAAATCACCTGCATTGTCGCGGATTTGCACATCGGCAAACAGCTCGGTGTCGAGCAGTTGGCGCAAGGCATCGTCAAGCGCTTCCACCGTGTAGAGCTGGCCCGGACGCAGTGTGATGTAGGAACGCACCGTATCCGGCTCAATCCGCTGCGACCCGGAGACGTTGATAGATTTAATGCTGCCAACTGTCTGCGGAGCAAGGCTGGTGACAGGCGGTGCCGGTTGCGCTGGTGCCGGAATGGGCTGTGCTGCCGCGCGGCGCGTGCGTTGCTGTGCTTCCGCCGGCGAGATGAGCGCCGGCAACGCTGTGCCAAGCAGCAGCGCAGTCAGACACCGATTGCGGAAACGGACAGTTTCGAATTTACCCACACGCTCTCTCATTCACCAATAAAGGGCGTTTACCGCCCTGTTTCATTATCCGCCCAGCCCCGTCAATTGCCACAGACCCAGCGAACCAAGGTCATTGAACGTGACGAACAGCATCAATGCCAATAAGGCATACATACCGGAGCGGAAGGCAATTTCCATTGTTCTTGGACTTACCGGACGCCGCTGGATAGCCTCCACCGCATAGAAGCTGAGATGACCGCCATCAAGCATAGGAACTGGCAACAGGTTGATGAACCCGAGGTTAATTGAGATGAGCGCCGCCAAGTAGAGGAAAGGCTGCCATCCCAACTCCGCCGCTTCCCCAGAAACCTTGGCAATTTTAATCGGTCCGCCAAGCTCCGCGACGGAACGGCGGCCCGTGATCACCTGCCAAATGCCCGTTGCCATGCGGTCAATAATCGCACCTGTGCGTTCAACCCCGCTCACCAGGCTTTGACCAAGCGATAAATCGCGGATCATTTCCTCGGCTGCTGGCATGATGCCGATTCGACCAATGCGATACTCATTCCCAAAGCGATCTTTGGACACCACAACGCTTGGCGTCATCTGGGCCGTTTGTTCGGCGCCTGACCGTATATAGGTGACGGTCAACGTCATCCCCGGGCGGTCTTGCACCAATGGATAAATATCCTGAAAATTCTCAATGGTGCGGCCATTGACCTCAGCGATCCGATCGCCGGCAGCGAGGCCCGCGCGAGCAGCGGGGCTGTCAGGCGCGACAGAGGCAATGACGGGTGGGCGATGCGGCTCGCCATAAGCATAAGCAAAGCCAGCCAAAATAAGGACAGCCGTAATAAGATTTGCCGCCGGGCCAGCCAGAACAATCAGCGCCCTTTGCCCTAAGGGTTTCGCATGGAACACACCTGCCCGATCTTGCGCTGGCAAACTGCGCCACTGCGCATCTTCCATGCTGGCGCCGTTCATATCGCCAACAAAGCGGACATAGCCCCCCAAGGGTAGCCAGCCAATTTTCCAGCGCGTGCCATGCCGGTCAGTCCACCCAAAAACTTCACGGCCAAAGCCAATTGAGAAAGCCTCAACCTTCACGCCAAACCAGCGCGCGACGAGAAAATGGCCCATCTCGTGCACAAAGACGAGCGGACCGATGATCAGGATAAAGCTCAGGATCGTCCAGAAAAAGCCGGGCGAACTCATCATGCGGCTACCGCCTCCACCTGCTGCGCGGCACGACGTCGTGCCTCACTGTCCAGCGCCAATATGTCAGCAATAGTGGCTGGCACGGGGGCGTCATACCCGGCCAATACAGATTCCACAACGCTGGGGATGTCCATAAACCCAATGCGCTTGTCCAAAAATGCAGCGACTGCAATTTCATTTGCTGCGTTAAGGATGGCCGGCGCGCCGCGACCCTGGGCCAGGGCGTCTTTGGCCAAACGCAAACAGGGAAAGCGCTCCAAATCTGGCGCTTCAAAGCTTAGCTGGGCAATTTTTGCCAAATCAAGCCGCTCAACCGGCGCAGGCATGCGTTCTGGCCATGCCAGGCAGTAAGAAATTGGCGTGCGCATATCGGGTGAGCCCAACTGCGCGAGAACCGAACCATCCTGATATTCCACCATGCTGTGGACCACGGATTGCGGGTGCACAATGACATCCAACTGATCCACAGTAACGGGAAAAAGATGATAGGCTTCAATAAGTTCCAGCCCCTTGTTCATCAAACTGGCGGAATCGACTGAGATTTTAGCGCCCATTGACCAATTGGGATGTTTGACTGCCTGTTCGGGCGTTACCTTAGACAGCATATCTGCGCCCAATTGCCGGAATGGCCCACCGCTCGCCGTCAAAATGACACGGCGGACTTGCGCGGCATTCTCGCGCTCAAAGCATTGGAAAATAGCATTATGCTCAGAATCCACGGGCAGCAATGTCGCCCCATGATCCCGCACAGCGGCCATCAACACATCGCCTGCCGAAACCAGCGATTCCTTATTCGCTAAGGCAATCGTTCCGCCGCGCTGGATGGCGGCCATAACAGGCTCTAACCCTGCACAGCCCACAATCGAGGCCATGGTCCAATCCGCACCACAGGCTGCCGCATCAATGACCGCGGCACGCCCGGCAGACACCTCAATGCCCGTCCCCGCCAACGCGGCTTTCAGCGCGGCATAATGGCTTTCACTGCCAATCACGGCACGCTTCGCCTTTACGTCCTTTGCCGCTTGGGCCAACCCGTCGACATTGGCTTGGGCTGTCAACACCTCAACCGAAAACGCATCAGGCTGACGGCGGACCAGATCCAAGGTGGATTGGCCAATGGAGCCCGTTGCCCCAAGAATGGAAAGTGATTTCATTTCCAGCGCCTAGGCCCAGACCCAAATCAAAAGCGCGGCCACTGGTAAGGCGGTGACAACCCCATCCAGACGATCCAAAACGCCACCATGGCCGGGAATAAGCGCCCCACTATCCTTCACTCCGGCGCGGCGCTTCATCCAGCTTTCAAAAAAGTCTCCCGCTTGGGCAATCAGCGCCAAAGCCGGGCTGGCAAGCGCCAGATGCGTGGGTAATGTCGTGTAACTGGCAAGCATCCAGCCAAGCAAGAATGCCCCCGCCATGCCGCCGAGCAAGCCGGACCAAGTTTTATTTGGGCTAATTTTAGGAGCGACTTTAGGACCACCAAAGCTGCGCCCTGCAAAATAGGCCCCAATATCTGTCGCCCAGACCAATGAAAGGGCCCAAAAGGCCAGCAATAAGCCATCCTCTTGCATCCGAAGCCATAATAATGCGGTGATTGGCAGGCCAACATAAATGGCGCCGCTGGCCAGCCAAAGGTTACGCGTACCCAGACGCAGAACCAGAAAAACGCCCAGAAATGCAATTGCGACGAGGACGCTGGGGCCGGCAGCGATTGGCGACAGCAAAGCCAAAGGCACGCACATGGCATATTGAGCAAAGCGGCGATGCTCTTGCCCTTGCGTAAGGCCAGCCCATTCGCCCATCATCAGCAAGCCAACAATCGTAGCCAAGACCCACAGCGCATTCCCTCCCAGCCATAGCTCTAAGGCCGCTATGACGATGAGAAAAATCCCGGTGATTGAGCGTTGAACGAGTTCAGGAGTCACAGGCCACCAAAGCGCCGCTCGCGTGCAGCATAATCATTTAAAGCCTCTGCCAAATGGCTCTTGCCGAAATCCGGCCAGAGCGTGTCAACAAACATCAGCTCGGCATAAGCCGCTTGCCACATCAAGAAATTGGAGAGGCGCTGCTCCCCCGATGTCCGAATAATCAAATCGGGTGGCGGAATATCAGCGGTATAGAGCCGAGCTTCCAGCGCGGCGGCATCAATAGCGTTCACATCCAATACGCCCCGACGCACATCGGCTGCCAAAGATTGGGCGGCGCGCGCAATTTCTGCCTGCGATCCATAGTTTAGGGCGATCACCAGCGTTGTCCGCCGATTGCCGGCTGTGTCCTGAACCGCCCGGTCGATCAGATCGACCAGATCAGGCTGCAAGGTTTGATAGTCGCCAATTACCTTCAGCCGAACGCCATTTTGCTGCAGCTCTTTAACGTCATGCTCAATAAAATGGCGCAAAAGGGCCATCAAATCGCTGACTTCATCCGCAGGGCGTCGCCAATTTTCGGTAGAAAAGGCATAGAGGGTCAAAACCTCAACCCCCAAATCGCCGGCAGCGCGCGCGACAAGCTTCGCCGCCTCGACGCCTTTTTTATGCCCAGCAATACGCGGCAAAAGCCGGCGTTTGGCCCAGCGTCCATTGCCGTCCATAATGATCGCGACATGGCGAGGCGGCTTTGCCCCCTGCCCCGACGCAATGTTGGGGGCGGCCGCCAGTGTCACTTGCCGAGAATTTCCTTTTCCTTAGCAGAAAGGGCGGCATCAATGTCGGCAATGGTCGCATCCGTCATTTTTTGCACTTCAGCTTCCAGGCGCTTGCGATCATCTTCGCTGATATCTTTCTTCTTTTCATCAGTCTTCAGCGCATCATTGCCGTCACGACGCACATTGCGCGCGGCAATCTTCGCTTTTTCAGCATATTGATGTGCAAGCTTTACCAATTCCTTACGACGTTCTTCGGTCATATCAGGAATTGGTAGGCGGATGTTCTGGCCGTCCACAATCGGGTTAATTCCCAAGCCAGCCGAGCGGATTGCCTTTTCCACCGGCGTTACGTTTGACTTGTCCCAAACTTGTACCGACAGCAAACGCGGTTCCGGCGCCGAGACAGTCGCCACCTGATTGAGCGGCATATTCGCGCCATAAACTTCCACCTGAATGGGGTCGAGCAGCGACGTATTGGCGCGGCCAGTCCGCAAACCAGCAAGATCGCTTTTCAGCGATTCAACGGCGCCATTCATCCGGCGTTCGATATCGGCCTTATCATAGGCTGGCATGATCCTGCTCCCTTAAGCTTGGTTGGTGACGATCGTCGCCGTTCCCTCACCCGCCAGGACCCGGGCAAGATTGCCCTCCTCGCGGATCGAAAAGACAACAATCGGAATATTATTGTCACGGCACAAGGCGACAGCACTTGCATCCATGACTTTCAAATTATCAGACAAAACAGTGTCAAAGCCCACGCTGTCATAGCGCTTGGCGCTGGGCACCAGCTTGGGATCAGCATCATAGACGCCGTCCACACTTGTGCCTTTGAACAGGGCATCGCACTTCATTTCTGCCGCCCTCAAAGCCGCACCACTATCTGTCGTGAAATAGGGGCTGCCGACGCCAGCAGCAAAGATAACAACGCGGCCTTTTTGAATATGGCGTTCAGCCCGGCGGCGAATGACCGGCTCGCACACTTGATCCATCTGAATGGCTGATTGCACGCGGGTGTCCACGCCCAGCTGCTCAAGCGCATTTTGCATCGCGAGCGCATTCATGACCGTTGCCAACATGCCCATATAATCGGCTTGCGCCCGATCCATTCCCTTGGCGGCCCCAGCCATACCGCGGAAAATATTCCCGCCGCCAATCACAAGGCACAGCTCAAAGCCGGCATCTTTTGCGGCTTTTACTTCTTGCGCCATGCGCGCGACAGTTTCGGGGTTAATGCCAAAGGGCTGATCGCCCATGAGGACTTCGCCAGACAGCTTCAGAAGAATGCGTTTGAAGCTAGGGCGCGACATGATCCGTGGTCTCTCTCAACAAGGCACTGAAAAACAGCAAGGCGCGCACCCTAATGCGGGTACGCGCCCTTGCCAAGCGTCAGACTTAGAGGCCTGCTGCTGCGGCGACTTCTGCAGCGAAATCGCTTTCTTCCTTCTCGATGCCTTCACCGAGCTGGAAGCGGACATAGTCCTTCAGGACAATCGAGGTGCCAGCTTCTTTGCCAGCCGCGGCGACAACGTCCGAGATTTTGGTCTTGCCGTCCATGACGAACAGCTGGTTGAGCAGTGCGTTTTCCTTGACGAACTTGGCGACTGCGCCATCGACCATCTTGGCAATCACGTCGGCCGGCTTGCCGCTTTCGGCTGCCTTTTCCGAGGCGATCTTGCGCTCACGCTCAATCATGTCGGCCGGAATACCGCTTTCATCGAGCGCCAGCGGGAAGGCTGCTGCCACGTGCATGGCGAGCTGACGGCCCAAAGCGTCGAGCGTTGCAACCGGAGCGTCCGATTCCAAAGCGACCAGCACGCCAATCTTACCCATGCCGGGTACAACCTGATTGTGCACATAGGCGACAACAGCGCCCTTATCGACGCTTAGGCGACGCGCACGACGCAGCGTTTGGTTTTCACCAATCGTTGCGATGTTGTTGGTCAGTACTTCAGCAACGGTGCCGCCCGAGGGATAGGCTTCATTCGCGAGAGCCTCGACATCGTCGCCCTTGGCGAGCGCAATCTGCGTCACATTGCGAACAAAGTCCTGGAACTGGTCGTTCTTCGCCACGAAGTCAGTTTCCGAGTTCACTTCAACAGCGGCACCCGACGTGCCGTTAACAGCAACGCCAACCAGGCCTTCCGCAGCCGTACGGCTCGACTTTTTCGACGCTGTTGCCAAACCCTTGGCGCGCAGCCAATCAACGGCGGCTTCCATGTCACCATTGGCTTCGGCAAGCGCCTTTTTGCAATCCATCATGCCCGCGCCAGATTTTTCGCGCAGATCCTTGACCATTGCCGCAGTAATTTCTGCCATGTTCTTGTCCTTTCGGTTCTAAATGCCGTCACCCCCGCCGAAGCGGGGGATCATGGGCCGCGCCAAGGCACGTTATGACTTCCCGATGACGCGGGAATGACGGGAAATAAGATTAGGCGTCAGCGAGAACGGCTTCAGCCGGCGGCTCGTCCATAGCGCCCAGATCGGCACCACGGGCTGCTGCGCCCTGCTGACCACCGCGCGTTGCGGCTGTCGCCACAGCTTCGCAGTAGAGGCGGATCGCGCGGCTGGCATCGTCATTGCCCGGAACCGGGAATGAAATGCCATCAGGCGAAACGTTGGAATCGAGGATCGCAACGACGGGAATGCCCAGAACATTCGCTTCCTTGATCGCCAGCTCTTCCTTGTTGGCGTCGATCACGAACATCACGTCCGGAATGCCGCCCATATCGCGGATACCGCCGAGTGACAGTTCCAGCTTATCGCGCTCACGCGTCATCTGAAGGACTTCCTTCTTGGTGAAGCCCGACGTGTCGCCGTTCAGCGTTTCTTCCATCGACTTCAGACGCTTGATCGAGCCCGAAATGGTCTTCCAGTTGGTGAGCATACCGCCCAGCCAACGGTGGTTCACGAAATGCTGACCCGAAGCGCGGGCTGCGTCCGCAATCGGACCCTGTGCCTGCCGCTTGGTGCCAACGAACAGAACCTTGCCGCCGCGAGCCGCCGTTTGCGCCACAAAGTCGAGCGCGCGGGCGAACAACGGAACGCTCTGCGAAAGATCAAGAATATGCACGCCATTGCGATCACCAAAGATGTAAGGCTTCATCTTCGGGTTCCAGCGGTGCGTCTGGTGGCCAAAATGCGCGCCAGCTTCCAACAACTGGTGCATCGTGACAGTCGGTGCTGCCATGGGATAGTCTCCTTCCGGTTGGTCCACTGGGCAGCGAGAACGAAGCAAGCGCTTCGCACCGGGATATGTGCCGCCCATGCGGGATTGAGGCGCGCCCCTTAGCTCGGCTGTACGCGCTTGGCAAGCCTTATCGGGCGCTAAACCGCCTTATGGCAGCCCTAAAGCTTTGTGATTCTGCAATGAAAGCCGCCATTTGGGATGCTCCATTACAAATTGGATTGCGGCTTGCAGATTTTCTGCCCGCGCCACGCTATCCATGGGCTGGATCAGAAAATGGTCAAAGGACCAATTTTCCATCAATTTCCAATCACTTCCCGACTGCGGCCAAACCAGTTTCAGTTCATTGCCTGCGGTTTGGACCACGTCGCTCCCTGCCTTGGGGCTGATGCACAGCCAATCAATTCCGGGAACAGCAGGCAACGTTCCATTGCTTTCCACGCCAATCTCGAACCCACGCGCGTGGAGCGCGTCAATCAGAGCGGCATCAAGCTGAAGCATCGGCTCCCCGCCGGTGATAACGACATAAGGCGTTCCGCCAGCCATGGCCCACAGGGACTGAACTTTATCCGCAAGGGCGTCGGCGTCTGCGTATTTCGCCCCATTTTCGCCATTGGTACCAACAAAATCAGTATCACAAAATTGGCAGGTCGCCGTCGCTCGGTCCTCCTCGCGGCCTGACCAGAGATTACACCCCGCAAACCGCAGGAAGACAGCGCGACGCCCGGCCTGAGCACCCTCTCCCTGCAAGGTGAGGAAGATTTCTTTAACGGCGTAGCTCATGGCTGCACGGCATAATGTGTCGGGTCGACAATACCAGCCTCTTCAAAGCCCTTATGCCGCAGGCGGCAACTATCACATTCACCGCAATGTATGCCGTCCGGCGTCGGATCATAACAGGACCAGCTCATCCCAAAATCAACGCCCAAATCGGTGCCCGCGCGAATAATATCGGCTTTCGTCATTTCGACCAAAGGGGTGTGAATTTGAAAGGGATTACCCTCAACCCCCGCCTTGGTTGCCAAATTGGCCATAACTTCAAACGCCTGAATGAAATCAGCACGGCAATCTGGATAGCCAGAATAATCCAGCGCATTCACGCCAATGCCAATGTCGCGCGCGCCAACGGCTTCTGCCCAACCCAAGCAGAGGGACAGGAAAATGGTGTTACGCGCCGGCACATAGGTAATGGGAATCCCCGCCCCCACACCAGTTTTGGGAACAGCAATATCCGCATCCGTCAGCGCCGAGCCGCCAAAGCGAGACAGATCAAGTGGCAAAACAACGTGCCGCTCAGCCGCCATGGCCTTGGCAACGCGTGCTGCGGCTTCGAGTTCAATTCTATGGCGTTGGTTGTAATCAATGGTCAGCGCGAAAAGCCGCCATCCTGCCGCGCGCGCCATGGCCGCAACAACCAGCGAATCTAGCCCGCCTGATATCAGCGCAACAACAGCGCCGCCTTCTGGTGCTTTAGGAAAAGTCATGCCGCCAGCTAAAGCGAGATGCGCCGCGTTTCAAGCAAAGGGAGCGCAAAAGAAGCGGGCCACCCCAAAAGAGCGGCCCGCAGGGATCATGTCATAAGGGATTTGAAGCCACCATGAAGAAGACTTCAATCCTGAAATAATCCAAGAAACGTTAACAATTGACGAACAAAGAACGATTATTTCTTCATCCCCGTGCACTCGCCAATACGACGAGCTTCGTAACGCCATTGAAACGGTGTCTGCCGAACCATGCCTTGGGTCTCGATCTGCAGAAGTCGCGGTGTTTCTACTCGAATTTCGGTTTGACCGCTGCCTGTGCCGGCGCAGCTATAGTGAACCGCCACGCTGTTCTCGGTGCTGGAAATCACGAAGCGCGTACAGGCAAGGCCAGGATGCGCCAACTGCGTTAAAACAAGGGGGTCTGCGACGCACATCGTCCGCCCACCATCGCGCACGTCCTTGGACTGAATATCCCATAGGCCCGGCTCAATCTTGCGGAGAACCGACAAATCCGCCGCATGAAGCGCGGCCGCGCCACCGAGCATGGCGAACGCACCACAGCCCAGCACCACCCGTCGAAATCTCTCAGTCCACACCATAACTCTCCTCACCAAGCGCCAAGGTAGGAGCACTACGCCTCTAAGATGCAGAAATAATGTCAATCAGCCAGATATTCAAATGCCAACGGCTCCAAGCCGCTCACGAAATCTGCACTGGAAAAACCTTTGAGCAAAACGCGCAATCAATTGAGATAACGCCTGTGTCATCGGCCATGTCGCGCTGTTCCTCTTCAGAAAACCGCAAAATGACCGAACGAACATAGTCCGCATCGCATCGGCAGCCCTTACGCAGCGCCTGACGGTCCAAAATCTTAACTTGATCTTCCTCATGAAATAACCGCCAGATGATGTCATCAAGCGGCAGCGCCGGGTCCGTCAGTTCTTCCGTCGAAATTGTGTGTGCGAGAATGGACACATGTTCCCATTCCGGATGGTCATGGCGCACATGCAAGCGTTCCCGGCCCACTTCGCCCTCGGGCAAATGCTGAACAAGAATTCCCCCCGCAATATCTCCAGACATAGCCGTACGAACAAGGCTGGGAATCTGCTCAGATTGGGCAAAATAATGCTCAATTGCTTCACCCAGATGCGCCCCCTCTAGCGGCACAATGCCCTGGTAGCGCTCTTTGGTTAAAGCCTGGTCAAAAGTAATGGCCAGATAGCCTTTACCAAATAAGGTCTGAAGATCTGGATCATGCGGGAGAGCCGCAATTTTCTCGGGATCGTGCTTTACATAGCCCCGGACTTCACCAGCATGATAATCGCAAACCAACAGCTCAATCGCACCGTCTTCGGTTTGCGCCTGCATGGTCATCTGACCATCATCAGACTTTAGAGTGGTGCCCAAAAGCGCGGCAATCACCAAAGCTTCGGCCAGCAGCTTTTCCACCGCAGGCGGATAGCCATGGGCTTGCAACACCTGTTCAAGCACAGGGCCGAGGCGCACGACGCGGCCACGCGCATGGCGGCTGGCAATCGTAAAACCAAGAACGCAGTCCATATCGGCCATTAAAGCAGCCCCAGCGCCCACAGAAGAATAGACTTCTGCGCATGAATGCGGTTTTCGGCCTCATCCCAGATCAAAGATTGCGGTCCATCCAGAACAGCATCCGTCGCTTCTTCGCCGCGATGCGCAGGTAGACAGTGAAGGAAGCGCGCATCAGGCTTTGCTTTGGCCATCAGCGCCTCATTCACTTGAAAGGGGAACATGGCCGCAATCTTATTGTGCGCATGATCCTGCCCCATTGAGACCCAAGTGTCTGTCACCACAATATCTGCGCCATCGACGGCCGCCACAGCGTCCGCAATAATATCAATACGTGCGCCTTGGGCACGGGCCTGTGCTACAAAATTGGCGTCTGGCTCATAGCCCTGCGGACACCCAGCCCGAACATTGAACTTCATCAAACCAGCCGCCTCAATGATCGAGGCGAGCACATTATTGCCATCTCCCAACCAGGCGATTTCCAGTCCTGGCAGCGCCTTGCCCTGCTCAAGGATTGTCAGCAAATCTGCGACAATCTGACAGGGGTGAGAGAGGTCCGTAAGCCCATTGATCACCGGAACCGAAGAATAGGCCGCCAGCTCCTCAACCTTGGCGTGATCATCTGTACGGATCACAATGGCATCCACCATGCGCGAAAGGACACGCGCCGTATCGGCCACCGTTTCGCCACGGCCCAATTGCATCTGGCCAGCCGCCATGAACATGGCATCGCCACCCAATTGCCGCATCGCCATTTCAAAGCTGACGCGGGTCCGCGTGGAGTTTTTCTCAAAAATCATACCCAAAGTATGATCCTTCAACGGCGCATCGGCGTCTGCGCGGCCCTTGGGCCAGCCAAGGCGCGCGGATTTACGCGCCAAGGCATCCTTCAAAATCGCCGCCAACGCCTCTGCGCCGGCGTCTGCAAGGTTAAGAAAATGCCGGGTCACGCAGCATCCGGCAGCGTAAAGCTGGCCGCCCCCGCAGAGAGCTTTTCAACACATTCCGCAATATGGCTATCGTCAATGATCAGCGGCGGCAAAATGCGCACCACATTGTCACCCGCAGCCACGGTCAACAGCCCGTGATGATCACGCAAATGCGCAACAAAGGCGCGGCTATCGACCTTCAGCTTCAGCCCCAGCATCAGGCCAACGCCACGTACGCTATCAAACAGGCTGTCATGATTGGGGATCATCTGCTCAAGGCTCGCGCGCAGGCGCTCGCCCTTGGCCTTCACATTGTCCATGAAGTCAGGTTCCAGAATGACATCGAGAACGGCCATGCCCGCGGCACAGGCCAGCGGATTGCCGCCATAGGTGCTGCCATGCGTCCCCGCGACCATGCCAGCGGCTGCCTTTTCCGTTGCCAGACACGCCCCAACGGGGAAGCCCCCGCCAATGCCCTTGGCCGAGGCAACGACATCCGGAACCACGCCAAAATGCTCATAGGCATAGAGATAGCCGGTCCGCGCAACGCCGCACTGAACTTCATCAAAAACCAAAATCAGGTCTTGCTCGTCACAAATGTCACGCAGGCCCTGCAGAAACTCTTGGCTGGCCGGGCGGATGCCGCCCTCCCCTTGAATGGGTTCCACGAGGAAACCTGCAGTATGTTCGTTCACGGCGGCGCGTGCAGCCTCTAGATCATCAAAAGGCACGACAACAAAGCCTTCGAGCAGCGGCGCAAATCCATCGCGCAGCTTTTCCTGATCCGTGGCCGAAATTGTCGCCATTGTTCGGCCATGAAAGGCGTTCTTGAAGGTAATCAGCACATTCTTGTGCGGATTGCCCTTGGCATGATGATAGCGCCGAGCCGTCTTAATCGCGCACTCCACAGCTTCGGCACCCGAATTGGTGAAGAAAACTGTGTCTGCAAAGCAGTTATCCACCAGGCGCTGAGCAAAGGCCTCGCCCTGCGGGCTGCCATAAAGGTTGGAGACGTGCATCAAGGTGGCCGCCTGATCGGCAATGGCCTTGGTCAAATGCGGATGTCCATGGCCAAGCAAGTTCACGGCAATGCCGCTGGCAAAGTCCAAAGCACGGCGACCATCCTCGCTGATGAGGTAGCACCCCTCCCCTTTCACCGGGCGGAAACCACACCGGGGATAGACAGGCATCAAGGGCGTGATCGTCATGGCTTTTGGCCTCCTGTTCAACCGCAATGTAAAAAGGCGGCCAAGCGGGCCGCCTTGAAGCGAGCCAGACTTATAGAGATGCGCAAAAGCGGGGACAACCCCTGCTGAAGGACCAGCCTAGTTCTTAATCTTCCACCCGCTTTTCAGCAGGGCGTAACACAAAGCTGCCAAGCCAAGATTAATCGCAGCCAATAACCCCAGGCCAAAGCCTAAGGGAATATCCGCCTGACCGATAAACCCATAGCGGAAGCCCGAAATCGCATAATGAAAGGGGTTGGCGTGGCTAATCGCAGCAAATGTCGGGGCAAGCTTATCCACTGAATAAAACGTGCCGGATAACAGGGCGAGTGGCGCCACCACAAAATTGGTAACGGCGGCGGCATGATCAAATTTTTCAGCCCAGATGGACGTTAAAACGCCCAGGAACGCAAGCATGGCTGATCCAAGAAGACCAAAAAGGACGATCGCCCAAATATGCTGCGGCATCACATGCACGCCCGGCCACAGCAGCATTGCCCCCCAAATGGTGAACCCGACCAAGATGGCGCGGGTGATAGCAGCACCCGCCAAACCAAATAGCACTTCCCCCGCGGACAAAGGCGGCATCAAATAATCCACAATCGTGCCTTGGATCTTACCCACCAGCAAAGAGAAGCTCGAATTCGCAAAAGAATTCTGCATCATGCCCATGATGATGAGGCCCGGCGCGATGAAATCAGCAAAGGGCACACCCAGCACAGACGGCTTCACACCGCCCAAGGCAACCGTGAAAATCACCAAATATAGCAGGGTCGTCAGCGCGGGTGCCCAGATAGTCTGGAGTTGCACCTTGAAAAAGCGACGAACTTCCTTCAGATAAAGGGCTTGCAGACCTCCCCAGTTGACCGAACGAATGGCCGGGACGCCGGGCTGGCTGTGTATTGCAATTTCTGACTCGCTGTTCATAGCCTAATCGCCTATCGGCTAGCGCCGGTTGTCGCAAGGGCTGCGGCAGATACAAGCTATTGAAGTGGTGAAAGCATGTCTTGGACCGATGAGCGGATCGAACAGCTAAGGGCGATGTGGAGCAAGGGGATGACCGCGTCCCAAATCGCTGAAGAGCTTGGTGGCGTCAGCCGCAATGCCGTTATCGGCAAGGCGCATCGGCTTGGCCTGCAATCGCGCCCCTCGCCTGTAAAATCCTCCGATGGCGAAGGCGGTTCTACGCGGAAAGCCGCAGCGCCCAAGCCAAAGCCTGCACCTGTTGCGGCAACGCCCGCCGCGCCCAAGCCGGCGCCAGCGCCGCGTGTGGCGCCGCCGCCCGTGCAGACGACGCCCCGGTCCACCAACCCTGATCAAATGCCACCCACCATCCGATCGATTGGCCCGGGTGGATTTGTCCGCCAAAATCCGGGTGAACAGACTGCGCCGCCGCCGCCCGCGCCGCCGCGCCGCTTGGTGCCGGCACGCCCCAGCCCGGAAATCGCAGACAAAACATCGCTGCTCGATCTGAATGATCGCATCTGCAAATGGCCTTTGGGCCACCCCGGTGAACCGGATTTCCACTTTTGTGGGGAAAAGGTGAACCCCGGTTTCCCTTATTGCGTCGAGCATTGCGGCCTTGCCTATCAGGCACAAATGCCGCGCCGTGACCGCAAACCCCTGCCTTTTGCTGTGCCGGGTGCAAAACCCAGCGGGGGATAAGTCGAAAGTCCAGCTTGCACGGCTGACTCGCGTCCGTTTATAGCTTGACTATGTCTGACGATCTGTTCGCGTCCGCTCCTGCAAGTTCTGGCGGCTACGACGCCTCATCCATCGAGGTGCTGGAGGGTCTTGAGCCTGTTCGTCGGCGCCCCGGCATGTATATTGGCGGCACGGACGAGCGCGCCTATCACCATCTCGCGGCCGAAGTGCTCGATAATGCAATGGACGAAGCCGTTGCCGGCCATGCAACGCGCATCGAAATCAGCCTTGAACCCGGCAATCGCCTGACCATTACGGATAATGGCCGCGGCATTCCGGTCGATCCGCATCCCAAATATCCTGATAAGTCGGCGCTGGAAGTCATTCTTTCGACGCTCCATTCGGGCGGGAAGTTTAATGGCAAGGCCTATGCCACATCGGGCGGCCTGCACGGCGTGGGCGTTTCGGTGGTCAACGCATTGTCGACCGACACCGTCGTTGAAGTGGCACGGAATAAGGAACTGTTCCGCCAACGCTTTTCACACGGGCAGACGCTTGGCCCCTTGGAAAAGCTGGGCCCTGTCAATAATCGCCGCGGCACAAGTGTCAGCTTCACGCCAGACACCGAGATTTTCGGCGAGATGAGCTTTAAGCCAAGCCGCTTGTTCAAGCTGGCGCGCTCCAAAGCCTATCTCTTTGCAGGCGTTGAAATTCGCTGGAAATGCGCACCATCCCTCATCACGGATGACACGCCGGCAGAAGCGGTTTTCCAATTCCCCGGCGGCCTTGCCGACCATTTGCGCGAGCAAATTGGTGATCGGGAATGTGTGACGGCTGATTTCTTTAGCGGCAATCAGGATTTTCCGGAGGAACAAGGCCGGGTTGAATGGGCTGTGGCGTGGCCGCTCTGGTCCGAAGGCAGCTATAGCTATTATTGCAACACCATCCCCACCCCGGATGGCGGCACGCATGAGGCGGGCCTGCGGGCGGCCATTGTGAAAGGCATTCGCAGCTTTGGCGCGCTGGTCGGCTTGAAAAAGGCAGAAGGACTGCAAGCAGAAGATGTCGTGACGGGTGCAGAGATTATGCTCTCCGTCTTCATCCGCGACCCGCAATTCCAAAGCCAAACCAAAGATCGCCTCACCTCACCCGAAGCCGCAAAGCTGGTTGAAAATGCCGTCCGCGACCATTTTGACCATTTCCTGGCCGACAATATGGATCGCGGCAAAGCCCTGCTTGGTTTCATGCTCGATCGCATGGATGATCGGCTCCGGCGCAAGGCCGAAAAGGACATTAAGCGCAAAACGGCGACATCAGCCCGCAAATTGCGCCTGCCGGGCAAATTGACAGATTGTTCTGAGGACGGGCCAGAGAATACTGAATTATTCATTGTCGAAGGCGATAGCGCCGGCGGCTCGGCCAAGCAGGCGCGCAACCGCAAGACGCAAGCTATTTTGCCCATTCGCGGTAAGATTTTGAATGTTGCTTCGGCCACATCAGATAAGATCCGCGCCAATAGTGAAATTGCGGATTTGGCCCAAGCAATGGGCTGCGGGATGCGCAAAGACTGCAACCCCGATTTGCTGCGCTATGAACGCATCATCATCATGACGGATGCTGATGTTGATGGTGCGCATATTGCCACGCTGCTGATGACGTTCTTCTTCCAAGAAATGCCAGAAATTGTGCGGCGCGGCCATTTGTTCATTGCGCAACCCCCGCTCTATCGCCTGACGGTGGGAGCAAAATCGCTTTACGCCAAAGATGATGCGCATCGGGCTGAGATCGAAGCGACTGAGTTTAAAGGCAAGAAGGTCGATGTCGCGCGCTTTAAGGGCCTGGGAGAAATGAATCCCGGCCAATTGAAGGAAACGACGATGGATCCGGCCACGCGATCCCTGATCCGCGTGACGTTGCCGCAGGAATATGAAGAACGCGCAGGCGTGCGTGATCTGGTTGATCGGTTGATGGGGAAAAATCCGGAGCATCGCTTCCGGTTCATTCAGGAAAATGCTGCGCGCATTGATGAAGAGGTGATTGACGCATGAAACCCTATGTCCTTTTGGCTGGTGCCGCCCTACTTGCCGGCTGCGGCTCGAACTCTTCGACCCAGAGCAGCGAAAGCGAGACATCAACCTCCTCTCAGACCCAGCAAACGGCGTCCTCTGGCGTGCGCCCTGATGGCTTTGCCCAGTGCGCAGCCTGCCATGCGGTGTCGAAAGGCGCAGCGCACGGGTTGGGTCCAAATCTATGGGGTATTGCTGGAACCAAGGCCGGAGAACTGGCTGGCTATCAATTCTCGCCCGCTTTGAAGGCCTCTGGCCTTGTGTGGGACGAAGCGACACTCGACAAATGGCTTGAAAACCCGCGCGCCTTAGTTCCCGGCACCAAAATGTCTTATGGTGGGATGTCTGATGCGGCGGCGCGTAAAGAGCTTGTGACGTGGCTGATGGCGCAAAAATAAGCCGATAGAGTTTAGGCTTGGCCCGCCCGTGCCAAAAGCTGGCGGGCCATATCGACATGCATGGCCTCTACCATGCGATCACGAAACCGCTCTGCCCCGCCAGACGCCGCCGCCACAAGGGCGCGGGCGTCTTCAATGTCGTCTGCACTCGGGCTGAACGCGTGATTGGCAGTCTCAATCTGATTGGGGTGGATCAGCGTCTTGCCATCAAACCCAAGGAGCCGCCCCTCGGCACACTCGGCCATCAGTGCGTCCGGCGCATTCAGATCATTAAAGACCGAATCCAACGCCCAAATATCCGCCGCGCGCGCAGCCAATAAGATGGATTGGAGCGCCAGTGTCAGCGAGGCACGGCTCGCTTTGGGAGGAAGGCGCAGTGCATGAGCAAGGTCATTCGCGCCAACTAACAGGCCAGCCACATCGTCAACAGCGGCAATATCCGCCGCATTTAAAATCCCTTTTGGGGTTTCAATCATCACCAAGAGCGGCTTGAACACGCAATCCGCCACAGCCCCAACTGCCGCCGCATCTTCCGCCTTGGGCAACACCACAAAGTCACACCGCGCCTGCCGCGCCGCGGCTAAATCGGCGCGATGCCATGGCGTATCAATGCCATTGATGCGAATTGCGGTTTGCCGATCTCCAAAGCCTTCGGCCATCGCGTCGACAGCGGCTTGGCGGGCTTCATCTTTCAGGCCCGGCTTCACCGCGTCTTCCAGATCCAGAATAATCATATCCGCGGGTAAGCCCCGCGCCTTCTCAATCGCCCGCGCGTTTGAGGCAGGCATATAAAGGGCAGATCGCGGCGGCAAAATAGTGGCGTCTTTCATAAGAGGTGTTTGACGCAGAAGCCGGCGGGGTTCAACCTGTGAAAGGCACAAAAAAGGCCCTGCCGCGTCAGCGCCAGAGCCCTTTTTGCGTTATGATGCCTTCTAATTACGCAGCCTTAGGGGCGGCTTGACGCACGCCTTCATCAACATGCTCTGCAAATTGCGCAAAGTTATCAATAAACTGCTGCACCAGCGTCCGGGCTGTCTGATCATATTGATCCTTATCGGCCCAAGCGTCACGTGGGTCGAGCAGCTTGCTGTCCACGCCGGGCACGGACACCGGCACATCAAACCCAAAATTGGGGTCTTTGCGGAACTCAGCATTGTTCAAGCTGCCATCAAGCGCAGCGTTCAGCAGGGCGCGGGTGGCCTTGATTGGCATACGGCTAATCCCCGGCATTGTCGCCTTGCCGCCCGTCCAGCCGGTATTGACCAGCCAGCACTTCACATTGCCCTTGGCGATCCGCTCTTTCAGCAAATTGCCATAGACTGAGGGGTGCCGCGGCATGAACGGCGCCCCAAAGCAGGTGGAGAACGTGGCTTCAGGCTCGGTCACGCCAATTTCGGTGCCAGCAACACGCGCCGTATAGCCCGACAAGAAGTGATACATGGCTTGATCTGGCGTCAGCTTTGCAATCGGCGGCAGCACGCCATAGGCATCCGCCGTCAGCATGATGATGTTCTTGGGGACAGGCCCCATATTATCAGCCGACGCATTGGGAATGAAGTCAATTGGGTAAGAGCCACGGCTGTTTTCAGCAAGGCTGTTATCATCCAGATCCAATTGGCGCGTGACCGGATCAATCACAACATTTTCCAGCACCGTGCCAAACCGCTTGGTCGTCGCAAAGATTTCAGGTTCCGCTTCCGCGGACAGGCGGATCATCTTGGCATAGCAACCGCCCTCAAAATTGAAGACGGCGGTATCTGACCAGCCATGCTCATCATCGCCAATCAGCGTACGGCTGGCATCAGCCGACAAGGTCGTTTTGCCGGTGCCCGACAGACCAAAGAAGATGGCAGTATCGCCATTTGCGCCGATATTGGCCGAGCAATGCATTGGCATGACGCCCTTTGTCGGCAGCAAATAGTTAAGAATGCCAAAAACGGACTTCTTCATTTCGCCAGCATAGGCGGTGCCGCCAATCAAGATCAGCTTCTCGCTGAAGTTGACGGCAATCACAGTCTCACTGCGGCAGCCATGGCGCTCAGGATTTGCGCGGAAATTGGGCAGATCAATAATCGTATATTCGGGCACAAAGCCCTTCAGATCGGCAGCCTCTGGCCGCACCAACAGCGTCCGAATGAACAGATTATGCCACGCATATTCATTCACAACGCGCACGCGCACGCGATGTTCCGGCTGCGAACCGCCATAGAGATCGGCGACAAACAGCGTGTCACGCTTGGCAATCTCGGCAAAAAAATCTTCCTTCAACGCCGCAAAATGCGCCGGCGTCATCGGCACATTGGTCTTGCCCCACCAAACTGTGTCCTGGGTTTCAGCGTCTTGGACAATGAACTTATCCTTGGCGGACCGCCCCGTATGCTTGCCCGTGGCCACAACCAGGGGCCCTTCTGCCGCCAACATCCCTTCGCCGCGCTGCACCGCCTGCTCAACCAACGGTCCAGTCAGCAGATTCCAATGTACAACTGCATTCGTATGCAGGCCTTGGTCTGCCAGTGTGAAGGTGGGGACGCGTTCGGCCACAGCTATTCTCCATGCGGTTCAGGAATAGGCAGGCGCCTAACCCCCACCAGCGCCCCCGTCAAGCACCGCAACCTCCCAAGTTAGGCGCGATTGCCGTAAAGGGTGTTTGTTTCTACAAAGGAAAAAATGTTGCGCAAAATAGGCTAGCTTTAATGGACCGAACGATCGCCCTGGTTGATGATGATCGGAACATCCTCACATCGGTCTCTATTGGCCTGCAAGCAGAAGGATTTAGGACGCGCGTCTACAGCGACGGCGAGACTGCGCTGCGGGCGCTGCGCGATGATCCCCCTGATCTGGCCGTGCTTGATGTAAAAATGCCCCGTATGGATGGGTTTGAGCTGCTCCGGCGGCTCCGCGATCATTCAAATATTCCCGTCATCTTCCTTACGTCAAAGGATGATGAAGCCGATGAAGAGCTCGGCCTGTCGCTGGGCGCTGATGATTATATTGCCAAACCTTTTTCGCAACGGCTCTTGTTGGCCCGCATCCACGCGGTTTTGCGGCGACAAAGTCTGGATAACGCGTCAGTCTCTTCAGACGCGCCCGACACAGACATCATGGTCCGAGGGCGGCTCGAAATGGATTCGGCGCGGCACCGTGTTCGCTGGAATGCGGCGGATGTGGTCCTAACAGTCACCGAGTTCATGATTTTGGAGGCGCTCGCCCAGCGCCCCGGCGTTGTGAAATCCCGCAACCAGTTGATGGATGCAGCCTATCATGAAGATGTTTTTGTCGATGATCGGACGATTGACAGCCATATTAAGCGGCTCAGAAAAAAATTCCGCAAAGTAGATCCTGAATTTGATGCAATTGATACGCTCTATGGCGCCGGCTACCGATTCTCAGACGTTTAAGGCGTTGCATCAGCGGCTGCGCTGGCGCGGGCGGTTTTCGCTTGCCTGGCGTATTTTGCTGGTCAACCTATTGCCAGTTGCACTCTTGGCCGCCAGCCTTGTCTACCTTCAAGAAGTGCGCAATCGCGTCTTGAATGAACGCATGGACCAAGCTGTTTCAGAGGCCCAGCTGGTCGCCTCCACTGTCTCAACGCTGGACAGTAAGGCACGCTCTGCCGCGCTGACCCGTCTGGGGGGCGCCACGGGGATGCGCGTTCGGCTGTATGTGGCGGGTCAACTTGTGATGGACAGCTGGCGTGACCTGCCAAGAGGCGCAGACGCGTGGCGCGACGATTCAAACCGGTGGAAGCGAACAGCCGCTGCGTGGCTGGATGATGTGATTGATGGCATTGTCGGTGCCAGCAATATCGCGCCCTATAATCGCTACACCCAACTTCCGCGCCAAACCGTAGACGTGTCACTCCGAGCGGACCGGACCCATGTTATCACGGCGCGCGCGACGATTTTGGGGCAACCCAATGCCATTTTGGTAACAGACCGACATGTCCGCGATGTCCGACGGCTGTTGCGCGCAGAGCGTGCAAGGCTTGCCACCATTGTCCTATTTTCGGTGCTGTCTTCGGTTTTACTGTCCTTCTTCCTCGCCCGCACCATTGCGCGCCCCCTTGGGATGCTCGCAACTGCGGCAGAGCAGGTTCGGCTTGGCCGCGCGCGCGATATTGTTATCCCCCGCCTTGGTCGTCGCGATGAAGTGGGCGCGCTGTCCAACGCCCTTGCCGATATGACAGAAAATCTGCGCGATCGTATTGATGCCACTGAGGCCTTTGCCGCAGATGTGGCGCATGAATTGCGCAACCCTCTGGCCTCGCTGTCGTCCGCGCTGGAGACAATGGACACTGTCAAAAAGCCCGAGCTGAAGGCGCAAATGATGGCAATCGCCATGGAAGATGTGCGTCGGTTGGATCGGCTGATCACAGACATTGCCGAGGCAAGCCAACTTGAACCTCAGCTGACCCGTGCGCGATTTGACCGAATTGATCTTGGGCAGCTTTTGGAATCACTTATCAAAAATCGGGATATGCGGGGCACGAATGGCAATGTTCGCATTGCTTTTGCCCGTCCCAAAAAAGGATCAGCCGTGCTGATGGGAGAAGCGCATCGGCTGAGCCGTGCCTTTGAGAATATTATCGACAATGCAGTGTCATTTTCCCCAGCCGGCGGCGTTGTCCAAATATCTGCCACACGCTCGGGCGCGTATTTGCGGGCCACCATTGAAGATCAGGGGTCAGGCATTGCGCCCGCGCAACGAGATGCAATTTTTGAGCGTTTCCATAGTGATCGACCCGATATTGCGGCATTTGGCAAGCATAGTGGCTTAGGCCTGCCCATTGCGCGGACGATTATCGAAGCGCATGGGGGGCATATTGTGGTGGAAGACCGCCCAGCGGGCCAGCACGGGGCATTGTTTGTCGTCACGCTCCCTACGGCGCCGGACCGCAGTGCATGACCGCCAATCTTCTCCACGGAAGTTGCGTTGCCATAGGACAGGAAGGGGTGCTGCTTTTAGGCGCTTCGGGGTCCGGCAAGTCAGATTTGGCTTTGCGGCTTATGGATCGCGGCGCCCTCTTGGTGGGGGATGATTATCTCGTGCCAGACGTCCGCGACAGCGCGTTATGGGTGCGGCCAGCGCCGCGCCTTGCCGGGATGATCGAAGTCCGCAATTTGGGCCTTTGCACCGCGCAGTATCTGGCCGAGGCGCGCATTGCCCTGGTCGTCCGGCTCGATGGCCCACCCCAACGCCTACCCGTGGACGAAATCGAGATTGTGCAAGGCATTGGCTTGCCGCGATTAATACTTAATGCCTATGAAGCATCGGCGCCAATCAAGGTAGAATGGGCGCTTCAGCATCGAAGGAGTTCCGTTTGAGCAAGACAGCACCAGATAGGGTCTTGCTGGTTACGGGAATGTCCGGCGCCGGAAAATCGACTGTCCTCAACACACTGGAAGATATGGGCTGGGAGGTAGTTGATAACCTGCCCTTTCAATTGCTGAATCGCCTTCTCGCGACACGGGCACCCGAAGGCGCTTTGGGACAAAGGCCACTTGCCTTGGGCATAGACAGCCGGACCCGTGGTTTTGATGCCGCCCAAATTGTTGAGCGCATACAAGCCATGTCCAAGGACAGCAGCTCGCGCATCTCGATACTGTTTCTCGATTGCGCCGGCGCCGAGCTGGAACGCCGCTATTCCGAAACACGCAGGCGCCACCCCCTTGCCGCAGATCGCCCCGCGGCGGACGGCATTGCGCGCGAGCGAGAGCTGATCGCCCCGCTGCGGCTTGGCGCTGATTATTTGGTCGATACCACAACAAACAGCAGCCACAGCCTTAAGCAAGAAATCCGCGCGCGCTTTCATGATTGGGGCACTGCCGCGATGACGGTGGCCGTTATGTCCTTTGGCTATGCCCGTGGCCTGCCCCGCAATGCTGATTTGGTCTTCGATATGCGCTTCTTGCATAATCCTTATTGGGACCAAGACTTGCGCCCTCTCACTGGCCAAGACGCTGCCGTGGCAGACTATGTCCGGAGCGACCCCGCTTATACCGATGCCGTTGGACACATTGAAAATCTGTTGCTGACGCTCCTGCCCCGCTATGGGGCAGAAGGAAAAGCCTATGTGACCATAGCATTTGGGTGTACCGGCGGCCGCCATCGTTCAGTACATGTTGCAGAACGAGTCGCGAGCCTCTTGGCGGAGCGCGGCTTTGCGCCTACGCTGTCACATCGTGATCTTGGCCTTTCGGGGAACGGATCGGTAGACACGGAAGACGCCGAAACGGGCAAACGGCCAGGAAAGTAAAGACGGGGTTGTTGATGATTGGTCTGGTGCTGGTGACGCATGGGCGGCTTGCCGTCGAATTCGTAACCGCGATGGAACACGTAGTGGGTCCGCAAACTGCCATTGAGGCGATTTGCATTGGACCTGAGGACGATATGGAAGCTCGTCGGGCTGATATCGCGTCGGCAATTGCCAAGGTCGAAAGTGGCAGTGGCGTCATTGTGCTGACAGACCTGTTCGGCGGAACGCCCTCAAACCTTGCAATTTCCTTGATGGAAGTTGGGCGTGTAGAAGTCATTGCCGGCATCAACTTACCCATGCTGATCCGGCTGGAAAGTGCACGCCGCCGGATGAAAGTGGTGGAAGCGGTTGCGGCTGCACGCGAAGCAGGTCGCAAATATATCTCAGTTGCGTCGGAAGTCTTGGGTGAACAAGCGGCATGAGCATCAGCCGCACCGTCCAAATCTGCAACCGCCGCGGCCTGCACGCCCGCGCCAGCGCGAAGTTCGTGACAATGGCCAGCGGCTTATCCGCCCAGGTGGAAGTTGAAAAAGAGGGCACTCGCGTCGTTGGGACATCCATCATGGGCCTCATGATGCTGGGTGCGGCCTTGGGCGATGAAATTACCATCCATGGCTCTGGCGATGGCGCAGAACAGGCCGTGAATGCCTTGGCCGAACTGGTGGCGGCCCGCTTCCACGAGGCGGAATAAGCCACCATGTTTCGTCAAATCACTGGCTTTTCAAACCCGCTGGTCAAGCGCGTTAAAGCCCTGCGCGACAAGAAAGCCCGCCGTTTAGAAGGGTTGTTCCTTGCAGAAGGCCTGCGCATTTTGACGGAAGCTCTTGAGGCTGGCCGCGCGCCTGAAATGCTGTGGTTTGCGCCAGAAAGTGCGCGTCACCCACTCGTAGAGGCGCTCGTCACGGCAACCGAGGCCAATGGCGGTGAGGTGTTTGTGACCTCTCCCGATATTCTCTCAAAACTTTCAGGCAAAGATAATCCCGGAGCCGTGCTGGGCGTTTATCCGGAGCAATGGACCCCACTGAGCGCGCTCGACCGCAGGACAGCTGCGATCTGGATTGTCGCCGAACGCCTGCGCGATCCCGGAAATCTGGGGACAATTTTGCGGACCGGCGATGCCGTTGGCGCGGGCGGGCTGATCCTGATTGATGACTGCACAGACCCTTTTTCTGTTGAGGCCGTTCGCGCCAGCATGGGCGCGCTGTTCACGCAGTCCATTAGCAAGGCGACTTGGCCTGAATTTATCAATTGGCTGCGCCAGGGCCCAGGCCAATTGGTGGGCACAAGCCTGAATACCGATCAGGATTATCAGGCGCCGAGTTATGCGCCGCCTGTTTTCTTATTGGTGGGCAATGAATCTCAAGGTTTACCAGATACTTATGAGGCAGATTGCGATCTTCTTGTGAAGATGCCGATGATGGGTAAGGCCGATAGCCTGAACGCCGCTGTCGCCACATCCGTTATGGCCTATGAAGTGCTGAACCAACTGCGCAAACGCTAATCTATTCCGCTCCCTCATCTGCTTGGGCCGATGGTGGCATCAGCTTTGTCAGGGGCCGCGCAGCCTGTTCTACAACCGGAAGCGTCTCAATCGCCTTTGCTCCGGTATCAACACCTAGCTTTTCAAAGCGTTGGGCAGAGGTCATCACTTGGCTCTCAAGGCTACCGACCATGCTGTTATAGGCAGATACAGCGGTATCAAGATTGCGGCCCATGCGGGCCACATGGCCGCCCATCGTTGCCAATCGACTGTAAAGTTCGCGGCCCAAATCCGCGATTTCGCGGGCTTGGCCTGCCATTTTCTCCTGCTTCCACACTGCGGCCACTGTGCGTGCAATGGCAATCAAGTTCGTAGGAGTTGCCAATAAAACTTTGCGATCAAAGGCATAATCCCAAAGCTGATGATCTTGCTCCAACGCCGCAGTCAGAAAATGCTCACCCGGCACAAACATAATCACATAGTCGGGCGCGTCGTCGAACTGGCTCCAATAGGCCTTATTGCCCAGCGTATTCACATGGGCTTTCATCGCAGCGGCATGGGCGGTCAAATGCAGCTCGCGGTCTGCCTCTTCAACCGCGCCGAACGCATCTTGATAGGCATTGAGCGACACTTTCGCGTCAATCACCAATGACTTCCCACCGGGCACCTTCACAATCACGTCAGGCCGCAGCCGCCCACCTTCCCCATCTGACACGCTGACCTCTGTCATAAAGTCAGCATGTTCGGCCAAGCCACAGCTTTCCAGCACATTTCGCAGCTGTTGCTCCCCCCATCGCCCGCGCGCCTTGGGCGCATTGCGCAACGCATTGACGAGCTTGGCAGCCTCGCTGGAGACCCGTTCAGTCCCTTCGCGCATCGCGGCAATTTGGCCATGGAGCAAACCAAAAGCATCCCGGCGTTCGGCCTCTACCTTGGTCACTTGCTCTTCATAGCGTTGAAGCCGCTCATGCACCGGCTGGAGCAGCGCCTTGATCCCCTGCCCGGCCAATTCCTCAGATTGCTTAAAGCGCGCCTCGGCACGCTCGAGAAACTGCTTTTGGGCGCTATCAAGCAATTTACCGCCGACTTCGCTGAATTGCGCGCTAAGCGCGTCTTTCGCTTCCTGAAGCGCCTGTATCTGGGCGGCATGGGCCTCATCGCGCACCTTTTGCTCAGCCATCAAAGCGGCCAAGTCAATTCGCGCCTGATCCCGTTCGGCCACGGCCGCTTCCAGATCGACAATTGCGGCACGAAAATCGCCTTGCGCCTTATCCCGCTCAGACCGGGCGACATCCCGCTCGGACCGAATGGTGCCCGCAGATCGCCCAGCCAATAGCCAGCCAACGGCCAGACCGGCGATCAAGCCAACAAACAGAAAAACCAAGAGTGTGAGTGAAGAAGTGCCCGCCATCATGAGCGGAACATAGAATGAACGTTCCGCTTTGGGAAGCCAGAATTACGCAGCCATTTTCCGCGCTTTAGCCAATTTCTTCAAGACCATGTCGCGCTTCAGCTTCGACAAATGGTCAATGAAGAGAATCCCCTCAAGATGGT